>JARRRL010000202.1:0-3053 GCA_037380725.1 Gammaproteobacteria bacterium
GCGCGCTCGCCACTAGCGATGTCTCACACCACGAATCGGATTGTCGTTCGATCACTTTGTCATTCTCGCCATCAGCGCTCACTGTCATCATCCATAAGTTTTTATCTCAGTACGTCTCTTTTCTCAAACGCTTTTCTCAAACGCTTTTCTCAAACGCTTTTCTCAAACGCATAGTGATCACACGATAACCGTTGCCATACATAAAAAATCGATTGGCGCGCAGCCTGATCGTCGTTATTGTTCTAAAGGGTTCTAACAACCGTGTTTATACAGTCTTGTTTCTACGGTCTTGTTTCTACAGCCTTGCTCTAACTGCAGTTTAAATTGTCCAAGAACACGCGCTGCCGTGCGCTCGGCCAAGCTGTGCTCATCGATAGCTTAAACCCTTTGCACAAATTGAGACATAAAGCAGCAGCGTGACGCTGCCGTTGATACCCCGTTTTCAACAATTGATACAAGGCAGCACGACTTCTTGGTTTACCACACAAATACGCGCCATCTTGATCAAATTTATCTTTTTGCTGCTGCCACCAATTCGCCAGCGCAGCCGGATTGGGCCAAGGTAATGATTCAAACGGATCTTCCGAATTGTCACACTGATCACGTTCCAGCGCCATCCTGTTCTGCTTACAACACAGAGCGTGATCGACACAAAACCGTTCGTTTTGATATAAATTAATCCCCGTAATCAAACTAAACGCTTCGCCCGCCGCTCTCGAAACCTTCTCTTCATTCATGTGTTTCAATAAAGCAGGCACATCCCGAACAGAACCTCTGGCGGCACAGGCTTGAATGTGTAAAAGCGAATCTGGCTCGATCTCCAATTGGGACATCACCCGTTGCGAGTGTTCAATAGGCATCAAGCGCATCCACAAATCGAGCGCTTTGGCTTGATAGCAATTTGGATTCTGAGCAAAACGCGCCAAATAGGGTAACGATGCTTCTGGCGACAAAAAAACTTGAGCAATGGTCGCCGAAAATGCCACGAGCGGATTGCTGTCGCGGAGACATCGCGACACCAGCGGTTGGCATAACACCGCTTTTTCCTGAGCAATGACCTGCATGATCCACTCGAGCTGTTCGGGATTAGCGTCATCAGCCAGCGTCATCACCGCCTTCAGATCGTCATCACTCCGGAGACTTTCAAAATCCATTTTATCTGAACGCAATACTAAGGCTAACACGCGTGCTTCGGTTTCACGGCACAAGTTTAAATGTGCAATAAAACGATCAATCGCAGCACGGTGCTCCTCCGGCACCCACAAGCTCGCCGCCCGCATCGCTTTTATTTTTTCGTGCGTTAAGCCTTGCAGATAGTAACCCAAAAAATCATCAAAATCGGGCAAGCCCTTGTCGACACCCATAACGCAGAAATAATGATACGCCGCCACAAACCAATCACTGGGATCTGAAAATTGTCGCCACGCGTCAAACGCGACTTCCCAACCGCTTAAACCGGACAATGACAAACCCGACAACTGCGCCACCATCCGTTCATCCAGCTCCATCAAATCATGAAAACTGAAATAAGGTGCGTCCACAACCTTAAAACGCCGCCGCCACAGAAAGGCCGCTTCTTTACAATATTGCAGATGAATAAAAGAAAAGGCTTTATTTACGACATCATCGCTGGAGAAAGCAATTTTATCTGGCATATTTTTTCACAGACCATCACGTCATGTTCAGTACACTCAGAGCCGTGGCCCAACCCAGATCAGTATTTGCAACGGTCAGTTATTCCAGCATTGAAGTCCAAACTATCAAGCAGACTCTCTTGTAGAAAGCATGGAATAAGCGAGACGAAACGACCGTGGATCACACAACAAACGTGAAAACGAACCGTCCCTGTCAATTTGAAACCCGGTATTATTAAGACGCATATGGATGGGGATTAAGGTCTCTACACACAACGCAACACCAAGACCTTCGCCGGTTTTATCGGCTTCTTTTCGATCGCGATCGTACAACGAGCACCCTGCCCTGCTGACGATCGCAGTGGCCATTCTCACCGAGCGTGCACATCCCTTTGCTTCACTCATATCCTAATTCTCCTCAACGCTGTCAGCTGGCGTTACGCTCAAATCATCTAAGCCTCAGCAACCGCACGCATCCTTGCATCAAACTGACCGAAAACAAGTTTTTCAAATGAGATTTTTTAAACAAAGTTACACCTAAAAAAGCGACCGCTTATACATTCACCTTTGCTGCTCTTCGCCCTTATCTCGATACTTAAAATTGGCCTCACGAACCAACAAATTCAATGTTAACCACACAAAAATGTGACATAATTATCAGTTCTTGATGCTAACAGAAAAACATCAGACATTATATCTTATTTTTCATATTAATAAAGCTAATATTATGCTAGGGTAATTTCAGCATATTTACGTATGCCTACGATTCACACTTTTTTTGCTGCGCTGTCTTACGACGTTGCAGCTGTGATGTTTACCATACCAGTGAGCACACCGCATCCATCACCCCCGCCTGTTAAACCAGCTACTGCTGTTTCTGTCGGAACACAAAACGCTGAGCGACCCCAAACGGAACCCTATCGAGTCGTGCCACAACTTGGTACACTGCCAGCGCCAAAGGACCGACGCTGCAATAGATCTTTACCGGCAAGCGCCCCACTAACCAGTCAAGACGCGATAACGTAGCACGAACATCAGTACACCCCAAGGGGTGATGGAGCATATGACATGAATAAGCGACCTTTATTCCTCTCTTTAGCAGGCCCCGCTCTTTTGGAAACGCCCTTGCTGAACAAAGGCAGTGCGTTTTCAGAACGCGAGCGTGATGAATTCAACCTCAGCGGCCTACTTCCCCCCATCGTTGAAACCATTGATGAACAAAAAAACCGCGCCTATGAGCAATTGTTGAGCATGTCTTCAACCATGGAAAAGCACATTTTCCTCCGCAACATCCAAGACACAAACGAAACGCTCTACTACCGCCTGGTCACCGAGCATCTCGAAGAAATCATGCCACTGATTTACACCCCAACGGTTGGCCAAGCCTGCCAACAGTTTTCTCGTATTTACCGCCGAGCC
>JARRRL010000202.1:3144-9138 GCA_037380725.1 Gammaproteobacteria bacterium
TGAAAGTCATTGTGGTAACCGATGGCGAGCGTATTTTGGGTCTGGGCGATCAAGGGTTAGGCGGCATGGGGATACCCATCGGCAAATTGGCGCTGTACTCAAGCTGTGGCGGCATCAGCCCCGCTTACACATTGCCCGTCCTGCTTGACAGCGGCACCAATAACAAACAACTCTTGGACGACCCCTTGTACATGGGTTGGAAACACGAACGCATTCGTGGTCAAGAATACGATGATTTTGTGGATGATTTTATTCGTGCCGTCATCGAACGATGGCCAAACGCCATGATTCAATTCGAAGATTTTGCTGGACACAATGCCAACCGCCTGCTGGAACGATACCGTGATCGCATCTGCTGTTTTAATGATGATATTCAAGGCACAGCGGCCGTCACCGTTGGCACCCTTCTTGCCGCGTGTAAAAAAATTAAGCAGCGCTTACGTGATCAAATAATTACTTTCTGCGGCGCTGGATCTGCCGGATGCGGCATTGCGGAACAAATTATACAAGAAATGGTGGCGGAGGGTCTGAGTGATGAAGAAGCACGTCAGCGCATCTTTATGATCAACAGCCGTGGACTGCTTGTTTCAGATATGGATCACTTGGAGGAATTTCAACAACGACTGTGCCAATCAAAATCTTTGGTGCAAAGTTGGGGGATCAGTGACAGCACCGCCACACTTTCGGAAACCATTCAACACACCCGCTCTACGGTCCTTATTGGCGTATCCGCCGTAAACGGTCTGTTTACCGAAGCCATCATTCGACAGATGGCATCAAACAGCGATGACCCCATTATTTTACCGCTGTCCAACCCCACAGCAAAAATCGAAGCCCTGCCCGAAGACATACTTCGCTGGACCGATGGTAAAGCCATTGTGGCCACGGGCAGTCCTTTCGAGCCCGTGCAACTGGGTGAACGACGCATTGCCATTGCCCAATGCAACAACAGCTATATTTTCCCTGGAATTGGGCTGGGTGTGTTGTCCAGTCAAGCCAAACGCGTCACCGACAACATGTTTATGGTCGCCAGTCACGCCTTAGCTGAATACAACGACGCCACCGCCGCCATCGACCCAAATAAAACGACAAAAAAAGTAAGCACTCATCGAAACGATATCGAGCCCGGATTACTACCCGATTTATCCGATATCCGTCTGGTCAGTCGATACATCGCCAAAGCGGTGTACCGCCAAGCCATCAAAGATGGCGTTGCAAGCGAGGCCACAGCAGAGCAAATTGATGACAACATCGACAAAAACTTCTGGACGCCCTCATATCGGGAATACCGGCGCACGGCGTTTTAACGTTTAACAGCTCAAGCACTTAGAATCCGAGCACTCAGAATCCGAGAACGACACACACGTGTCGCATTTGGATTCTGAGCCCAAGTGCTGAGGTACACGTTCAATACCCTGAAATTAATGCATTTTAAACACAGCCATTTTTTCTTGTGTCATATCATGCATGGTGTAGGCAATACCACCAACTTATGAGCTCAAAGACTTTACGACGCGGATACAAATTCCATAAATCGTTTAATAGACCGTACAATTCTGTAATAGCTACTCTCTATAGCCCTATAGCCCTATAGCCCTATAGCCCTATAGCCCTATAGCCCCTCCCGTACCCCTTTAAACTTAACACCGTATGTCGTTTCGTCTCGCACAGCGGCATACAGCTTTACTTTTGGAAAGGCACGTTTCAACACAGCCATCACCTCTTGACGCGCTGAAGATGATACGCACAAACCCAATAACACAGCAGATAGATCCTCTTCCATAAGCGGTAAGGTCAAATCCAATCTTGGATCATCGACGTATCGAAAACAGCGCCACGCTTTGCGATAACTGTATTCTGGATTTTCACTCAAGCATCGTTCTGTTAAGGTCTCCATATCATCTTGTGGAAACGCGCGCTCACCAATCACCACCTGAACCTGCTCTGACAATGAGGTAATTGAATTCGGTACCGACTGATATTTTACTTTGTGCGCATTAGCACTGACGCACGCTTCCCCCACACTCAGTCGCAAGGCCATGCCACGGTGGGCATCCGCCCAATCGTCCCAGGTATGTAATGAATCGGCACATTCACTCAATTCGAGCACACGCTGCCTTGACAGTATGTTGATCCATTTTTTGTGGTACTCCAACACCCGCTCATAATGCGTGGACGTCATGGAACGCGTCATCTCCCGTAGAGATTCTTCTGCTTCTTCTTCATTGGAAAACCGATCTTGAGATCGCCATCGCATGACAACGCGGCGAATAGGATGATCCGGCGCCCCCTGGGGATCATTGGGGGCAAAAATCATGCGCAATAGGGCCTTGATCACGGCATTTTGCAAGGCCTCCTGATCAAACCTCAGCGACGTCCTCGCATTCACCTTATATGGATCCATACTCGCATTGGGGTTTTGCCAAAGTACTTCTCGCTTTGACAGGGCGTGCACTCCCGCTTCCAAGGGGAAATACTTGAAAAGAAACATTGGCTTATTCGTCACAACCTACGTCCCGGCGTATTCGTCTTTCCTGGGTTTAACTGCACCGACTCTATTACTAAGCGTAGACGATACCGTTCACCTACCCCTTACTTATAAAAAGCTGATATCACCACTCTGACTCCTCCTTGGTAGGCCATTCAACTATTGATAACATTTTATTTAGATGATTAAACTAAAAATAGATGATTATAAAGAGAAAATGCCACGGATTTTATTCTAAAATTCTGTTGATCGCTTGAAGTGAATACCACATGAGATCATCAAGCGGCAACGCTTCTCCCTCACGGACGCCGCACCAGGAGGGGGAAAATTAACGATACAAACCAAACGGTAAAAGTGGGAGCCTTGTCATGTTAATTGGTGTACCAAAAGAGATTAAAAATCATGAATATCGAATCGGTCTGACGCCGGCTTCCGCTCGAGAGCTGATCTCGCACGGCCATGAAGTACTCGTACAACGCGACGGTGGCGCTGCCATTGGCTTTTCCGATCAAGACTATGAAGCCGTTGGCGCCACCATCTGCGACAGCGCCGCAAGCATTTTTGATCGGGCTGATTTAATCATCAAAGTAAAAGAACCTCAGCCAGACGAATGTCGCATGCTGCAAAAAGGTCAAACTTTGTTTACGTTTTTACACTTAGCTCCCGACCCAATACAAACCGAATTATTGCTGGCCTCTGGCGCCACCTGCATTGCTTATGAAACGGTTACGGATGCACACGGTAGCCTCCCTTTACTGGCCCCCATGAGTGAAGTAGCCGGTCGAATGTCCATACAAGCGGGCGCGCACTACCTGGAAAAAACGCAAGGCGGACAAGGCATTTTACTGGGCGGCGTCCCTGGGGTCGCGCCTGCATCTGTACTCGTTTTAGGCGGTGGCGTTGTTGGTGATAATGCCGCACAAATGGCATTGGGTCTTGGCGCATCCGTGACCATTTTAGATCGATCACTGCCACGTCTGCGACAACTTGAGCACAAATATCAAGGTCGAGTGAAGTGTATTTATTCCACCTTGTCAGCCATTGAAACCCTCGCCATAGAAGCCGACTTGGTAATCGGTGCTGTGCTCATTCCGGGCGCAACCGCACCGAAATTACTGACAAAATCAATCATCAGCCGCATGAAGCCAGGCAGTGTCGTAGTGGATGTCGCCATTGACCAGGGGGGCTGTTTTGAAACCGCTCAAGCCACCACACACGAAAACCCCGTTTACGTGGTGGACGGTGTCACACATTATTGCGTCGCAAACATGCCTGGTGGCGTTGCGCGTACATCAACGCTAGCGCTTAACAATGCTACCCTACCTTTTGCGCTCGCACTGGCTAACCAAGGTGTAAAACAGGCCCTATTTGCCGATCTACACTTAATGAACGGGTTGAACATACATAACGGATACGTGACTTACGAAGCCGTCAGTCATGCGCTCAATTATCCTTTTACCACACCCGAACAAGCCTTAGAGCTTTAACTAGAACGCCAGGGAAGAAAGAGAAAGTAGGCAATAGAAAGTAAGAGAAATGAAGAAAAGGGAGGGAGGGAAAAGGTTGGTAAGCATCCAAGAAAATAACGTCAATGAGACACCACACCTTTCCTTTCCGTCCTCAACTCAGGAGTTGGGTCCATTCGGACACGACGTGGCGATGAGCAACCTTACTTAACCGACATAACGGTTAATAGCAAGGCCCTCATCCACCAAAAGCCAGCCTTTAAATTAAACTGACTTACGCGGTCTACCACGACCTCGTTTTACTGGCGCTGATTCAGCCACAGCAACTTTCTTCGGACGACCTGGACCACGTTTAACACCTGATGCGGCGCTAGCTGTTACCGTTTCAGACTTTCTAGGACGACCTGGGCCACGTTTAACGCCTGATGCAGCGCTAGCTGTTACCGTTTCAGACTTTCTGGGACGACCTGGACCACGTTTTTTCGGACGACCGGGACCTTTTTGCTTTGGAGGCCGGCCAGGACCACTTTTCGGTGGACGACCAGGACCACTCTTCGGTGGACGACCGGGGCCACTTTTCGGTGGACGACCGGGACCGCGTTTTGGCGATGACTCTTTTGCTTTGGCTGCTGCGTCTTTCAGTGCAGCTTTTGCTGCTTTCAAAGCTTCCTTTCTCTTCTCAAGAGTCTCTTTTGCTTTCTCAACTGCTTCCGCCGCAACAGCTACTTTCTTTTCCGCTGCCGCTGTTCCAGCAGGTTTTCCTGCTTTTGCTTTCTTTTTTGTCGCCATAATATTCTTCCTTGCCATGGTTGATGACGGTGGGTGATTATAGACACAAATTAATGTCTATGCACTTTGAAACATTTAACCGATGAGCCACCCGGTTATCCCGGTGGGCTTAATCAGGCAAAAGCCCGTATTCAGCATCTATTGAACTCACAACTATTCGAACTCACAACTACTACTCAAACTCACAACTACTCAAACTCACAACTACCGAATTCATTTTCGATCAATCGCCACGCACAACGCATATTGACACAAACTTCTAATAATGTGTCAATAAGTGAGCCAATACTGCACACAGCGGTTAAGATGTGACGCGAAACAAAACAGCCTCCACAGTCATATGGTTTGAGCCATTTTATCGCCACTCCCGCTGAAAAGGGGGTTGATCAGAGCAGCATCACGCCATCAACATCACTCTTCAGCTCAATACTCAGCTTAACATCACTTTTCATTCCAAAACTGTCTATTCAACAGTTTCCTCCTCTTTATTCACACTGAAACGAGCACGTAAAAGTATCATCCTCCCCCCTACTGCGCTCGCATTTCAATTCGCTATTTTTACAAGTAGTATATACGGGAAATTATTTCGCACAAGTACTAATTCTTTAATTGGGAGCAATTCTTTCAATTTTCGCACAAAAAATCAAATTTCAGTACCACATTTTAGCCCTCAAACTCGATTTCAACCCAAGGCTTGGGTTTAAATCGACTAAAACTACTCTACATTGGTTTACACAGCCAATTCGAAATGGTAACCTGCGCCCGGTTTTATTCCCGCCAATATCCCGAATACCTCTGCCCGGCTCGCCAACACAGCACTGGCTCTCAACATAAAGCGCTTAACGAAGCGTAACCGACACCCCATTCTTCCATTCAACTTATATTGTTGGAGAGCAGCAAATCGTGTTGTTTAAGATGAAAAAACACCTCGTACGCACGACGCGCAGTCAGAATAGTGAGTCACACACATAAACAATGGCGGGATTACCCAACCATTCAGCGAAAACTGGTCACAATCAGTTCAAAACCACCATTCAATATCAACACCAATATGCAAAAACCGATCAAAGCAAGGCCTCGGCAAACGTATTCCCGCCACCCATGACGTAAAGCGGTATCTCGAGCCGCGCCGCACACAACAAACCTTCAACACACAACAATCCCTCAACACCAACCCATCGACCTCAAATACGGTGCTCAGACAGGATCTCCCCCATCGCAAAAACGATCCGGAATAATCGAATATCCCGC
>JARRRL010000203.1:0-4807 GCA_037380725.1 Gammaproteobacteria bacterium
GTTTTTGACAAACAGCACATTCGTATTGTTAGAAATCTGGTCCTAATTAGCAGTACACGTCATGCGACTTGTTCCATTGCTGGCTGTCTATAACTGTATAGTACGGTAGGCTTTCGCTTACGGGTGTAAGGCTTTGTAAAAATCATTAATATTTTGTAGGCTGCTTTTATATGTGCATTAGTCTGAGGCGGGGGCGCAGCCATTGCGCTGTGGTTTGCAACGTTGGGTCGGCTAATGGATTAATTTTAATATGATTTGACAACTGGTATCGCACAAAGAGCAATAAAAAAGAAAAATGTAAAAAGGCTGGCGGCATGGCGGCGAACACCGTTGTGTTGCCAGAACCGTTTATGCGTTCAGCGCCGCCGCGATTCGTTCGATGGCCCAATCCACTTGATCGGAAGTAATGACCAAAGGTGGTGCGAAACGAATGGTGTGTGTGTGCGTGTCTTTGGCTAAAATGCCCCGTTCGCGTAAGCGCTCACAGTATTGACGTGCGCAGCCAGCTTCGGGCTTTAATTCTACGGCTAACATGAGTCCGCGTCCACGCACTTCTTGAATCAGATGGTGTTGGAGTGCTTGAAGTTGCTGATAAAAATATTGGCCAGTTACCGCTGCATTTTCTATTAACTTTTCTTCAGCTAAAACGCGCAACGCGGCGCGCGCGACGGCGCAAGCCAATGGATTACCACCAAAAGTGCTGCCGTGCTCGCCGGGTTTGAGTACGCTGAGTACTTCGGTATTGGATAGTACGGCGGACACAGGATAGAAACCACCTGACAGCGCTTTTCCGATTACAGTAACATCCGCTTCAATGCCATCGTGCTCCTCGGCCAGCCATTTTCCGGTGCGCCCAAGTCCAGTTTGAATTTCATCAAGAATCATGATGATGTTGTGCTGGGTGCATAATTCGCGAACGCGTTTTAAATAGCCCATTGGCGGAATAATGACACCGGCTTCTCCTTGAATGGGTTCGGCTAAAAAAGCGACGGTGTTGGGGGTAATAGCCGCTTCGACAGCGTCCGCATCTCCAAAGGGTACGATGGTAAATCCAGGTGCAAATGGCCCAAAACTGTGGCGCGCGATGGGATCCGTACTGAAACTGATGATGCCCAGCGTGCGACCGTGAAAATTATTTTGGCAGACAATAATGTCAGCTTGATCTTCACGAATACCTCGTGTTTCATAGCCCCATTTACGAACTGCTTTGATGGCGGTTTCCACGGCTTCAGCGCCACTGTTCATGGGCAACACTTTGTGAGAGCGTGTGCGTAGCGCAATTTCTTCATAAAAAAGCGGTAATTGATCATTACGAAAAGCGCGAGACGTCAGAGTCAATTTTTCCGCTTGATCGATCAACGCTTGTTTAATTTTGGGGTGGCAGTGGCCTTGGTTCACTGCCGAGTAGGCGGCCAAACAATCCAAGTATTTTTTGCCTGTGATGTCCCACAACCACACACCTTGACCGCGACTGATAACTACATCAAGGGGATGGTAGTTGTTGGCGCCATAGCGCGATTCAAGCGAAATGAGTTCCTGTGTGCTGTGCATGCTGGAAAACTCCATGCCGGGAAAGCTCGTAAGCGATACGTAAGTACTAGGGACAATGTACATTATAGGTGATGATGAATGGATAGGTGATGATGAATGGTGATAGATAAAGCATTGTACTTCTTGACTTGGTAGAACGGTAGTGGGGAGAGTTGGAGAAGTGTTTTCGCGCTTACCGATTCATATTTGATGTGCGGGCTATCCCTTCGGTAGGGTCTTTGTCATAATTGGTGCCGCTCGATGCGAGTGACTAGCAAGTGGACATAGACTGGTCTGAGTAGACATTGTAATGATGACACTAACAGTAAAAAAGTCTCATATCGTGTAAAGACAATACGTTACAGAGGGTATCGCTTATGTTGTTGGGGCAATTTGCACCTACAGACAATCCATATCGACAAGCAATTCGTGAATTGTATTATGTGGATGAAGAAGTGTGCGTGAACCGCTTATTGAATCAAGTTATGTTATTGGATGATCAGAAAAAGAACATTCATGATCGCGCAACAAACTTGGTAAAAGTGGTGCGAGATGGTCGATTTGGCAAAGGCGGTATTGATGCTTTTATGCTGGAGTACGAATTGTCCAGTGCGGAAGGCGTCGCGTTGATGTGTTTGGCCGAAGCATTGCTGCGCATACCCGATAAAAGCACGGCTGACAGGCTGATTCGTGACAAACTCGGGACGGCGGATTGGAAAGAGCATCTTGGCGGTTCAAACAGCTTATTTGTAAATGCGTCGACATGGGGTTTAATGTTGACTGGACGCGTAATTAAAAGTTCTACAAATCAAGAGCAGCGCTTTCTATCGGTTTTGAAAAAACTCATTGCACGCAGTGGCGAACCTATTATTCGCCAAGCGGTCCGTCAAGCAATGGGAATTATGGGTAGGCAGTTTGTGCTGGGACGTCACATTGACGAAGCGTTAAATAAAGCGATACCCCAAGAAAAGATCGGCAACCGCTATTCCTACGATATGCTTGGTGAAGCAGCGTGTACGGATGAAGATGCAAAACGGTATTTTCAATCTTATGCCCTCGCCATTGAAGCCCTGAGCAAGGCCGCTGCAGGCCGTGGTCCCATTGAAGCACCCGGTATATCCGTGAAATTATCGGCTCTACACCCGCGATTCGAATATCATCATTCTGAGCGGCTGGCTCGTGAATTGGTTTCTCGTGTGCGTGAATTGGCCTTGATGGCGAAGCAAGCTAACATCGGGTTTACCATCGATGCGGAAGAAACGCATCGCTTAGAATTACAGTTGGACGTATTTGAAGCGCTGGCTTTGGATGCAGCATTTGAAGGCTGGATGGGCCTGGGTTTAGCCATCCAGGCTTATCAAAAGCGATGTGTGGCTGTGATTGATTGGTTGGTGCACCTTGGGGAGCGCAGCCATCGACAGTTTATGGTGCGACTGGTTAAAGGGGCGTATTGGGATTCTGAAGTAAAACGAGCGCAAGAAATGGGCTTGTCCGATTACCCCGTGTTTACTCGAAAGATCAATACAGACGTTTCCTATCTGGCTTGCGCACGTAAACTGTTGGCGCGCCGAGACGTGATATTTCCACAATTTGCTACACACAACGCGCACACGGTGGCTGCGATTCAGGAAATCGCTGGAGACAAAAAAGGCTTTGAATTTCAGCGGCTTCACGGTATGGGAAAACCGCTGTTCGATCAAGTTTTGGGGGACAATGCGTCGGGCGTGCCGTGTCGGATTTACGCGCCAGTGGGCAGTCATGAAGATTTGCTCCCGTATCTGGTGCGTCGCTTACTGGAAAATGGCGCTAATTCTTCTTTTGTGAATCGTTTAGTGGATGATCAGACTCCAATTGATGACATTGTCGCTGATCCGGTTGAACAGTGTCGTAACTATTCACGTAAGCGTCATCCGCGTATTGCTATGCCAGCGGCGCTGTTTGCGGATGGTCGATTAAATTCCGCAGGACTTGATGTAAACGATCCAGAGCAGTTGCGTCCGCTGAGTCAAGCCATGTCAGCGGCGTGTGAAAAAGCATCCTGGTTTTGTGTGCCCATTGTTGGCGCCGATGCTGCCGATAATGATGAAACGGTGCCTGCTGCTGGTACAGGGCAAGCCGTTCGCAATCCCGCCCGCTCGACGGAAGTGATTGGAACGGTGGTCGAAGCGACAAGCGAAGACTGTGAAAAAGCGATGGCAACGGCTCATGCCGCACAGGTGATGTGGAACGCTAAGCCGGTCGATGAACGAGCAAGCATTTTGGAACAGGCGGCGGATTGTTTGCAGGAAAATCAGGCCAAATTTTTTGCCCTTGCTATGCGAGAAGCGGGTAAAACATTGCTTGATTGTGTGGCAGAGCTGCGCGAAGCCATCGACTTTTTGCGTTACTACGCGCGATTAGGCCGTCAGCATTTTGCCCTACCGGTGGAATTACCTGGTCCAACTGGCGAGCAGAACCAATTATCGCGCCAGGGTCGCGGTGTGTTTGTGTGCATCAGCCCGTGGAATTTCCCCTTGGCTATTTTCATCGGTCAAATTTCGGCGGCGCTTGTAGCGGGGAATGCCGTTGTCGCAAAACCAGCGGAACAAACATCAATCATGGCCTATGAAGCGGTGAAGCTGTTGCATGAGGCGGGCGTGCCACGTGCCGTGCTGCAATTGGTGCCGGGAGCGGGTGACGTGGTTGGACCTGCGTTGTTAGGCAACCGGTATTTGAGCGGGGTGGCATTTACAGGCGGAACCGACACCGCGAAACGCATTCATCGACAATTGGCTGAACGCCCTGGTGCCATTGTCCCGCTGATTGCGGAAACCGGCGGTTTGAATACAATGATTGTTGATTCTTCGGCATTACCGGAGCAAGTGGTCAGGGATGTTGTGGCATCGGCGTTCCAGAGCGCGGGTCAGCGTTGTTCAGCCTGTCGAGTGTTATATCTGCAAGCGGAGATAGCCGATAAAGTGTTGGACATGCTGAAAGGGGCAATGCAAGAGTTGGTGATACGTGATCCACGTTATTTGAATACCGATGTGGGTCCCGTGATTGACCAGGCCGCTTTGACGATGTTGCAGGAACACGCAGATCGCATGGATAAAGAAGCACGCTTAATTGCAGCGTGTAAACCCGTGACGACGGCTATGGAGTCGGGCTTCTTCTTTGGACCG
This sequence comes from Gammaproteobacteria bacterium, assembly GCA_037380725.1. Classification (GTDB taxonomy): domain Bacteria; phylum Pseudomonadota; class Gammaproteobacteria; order Pseudomonadales; family JANQJO01; genus JARRRL01. The sequence goes on from JARRRL010000203.1 coordinate 4,692, forward strand.
CGCGCCTACGAATTGGAGAGTCTCTCCCAGTTGCCCAAGGAAGTTTTTGGGCCGGTTCTGCATGTGCTTCGGTATCAGTCAGCTGATCTGGATCAAGTTGTTGACGAGATCAATAA
>JARRRL010000204.1:0-1994 GCA_037380725.1 Gammaproteobacteria bacterium
ATTGCGAACGGCTTCATCGTGGGGGGATTGGCCGTCATTATCTGGCGTATTGACATTGGCACCCAGCTGAGCGAGAGCGCGAATGGCGTCAACGTGGCCGTATTTTGCGGCGGCATACACGGGCGTGTAGCCGTCATACGGCGTATTGACATCGGCACCCAGATCGGCGAGAGCGCGAATGGCGTCAACGTGGCCGTTTTGCGCGGCGATATACACGGGCATGGCGCCGTTATTAAGCGGCGTATTGACATTGGCGCGCAGATCGGCGAGCGCGCGAATGGCGTCAACGTGGCCGTTTTCTGCGGCGACAAACACGGGCGTGGCGCCGTAATTATCTGGCGTATTGACATCGGCATCCAGCTGAGCGAGAGCGCGAATGGCGTCAACGTGGCCGTTTTCTGCGGCGACATACACGGGCGTGGCACCGTTATTATTCGGCGTATTGACATTGGCGCGCAGATTGGCGAGAGCGCGAATGGCGTCAACGCGGCCATTATACGCCGCATGCCACACTAAACTATGCCCACGACGATCTTGCACATTTATATTTCTAACCTCACCCCTTGGTTTCATTTCTCGAACCGTTTCATCAAGCTGTTGCAACGCTTGCCGTTCGCGCCCACGAGGAATGCCTGGGATGGTATAACCCGCTTCGCTCACTGTTGTTTGTGAATTGTGCTCAAAAATAAGTCTTGCGATTTCCCAGCGAATCACTGCGGATGATGATCCGTCTTGCCTACCAGAAACATCAGGACTTCCTTCATCTGCCCACTCTGTTAATTGCTCCTGACTGATCCCTTGATCTCCATTGAGGCGAATCTGTTGCGGCGGGTTTGTCATGGCATGCGCCCCACGCGTTTGGGGGTTGGGTTGGGCCGTTGGGTTGAGGGCTGAGAGGCGTGCGTTTGGTTGGGCGGTGTTTGATGACGAGCTTGCGTTTTGTGTGTTGTTAGATCTACCAGTATTTGTTGTTAGAGGTGTTATTGTGGGCATATTTCTTCTCTGTTTTTTGTTTTGTCGGTGTTGGCGTCAACGTCGGCGCGCATTGTATCAAAACGTGGAGCGAAGAGAACCTCAAGGTTTCCGTCGATTATATTTTTGTGATCTTTTTGTGCTCAGAGTGGCGAGGGTCTTTTTATAGGATGCTTTTTTTGGATAATCATTATTCATTTCGATCGTTTTATGTTCATTTAAGGTGTATATAAACGGGACATGCATGAGAACAAATGAGACAGCTATGATTTAGGGTGCCAGCAAAAGGATGTTTCTTGATCGATAGTGCGAAAATCAATCAGTCAGGATGCGTCTCATCAGTTTTTGTCTGAATAATCAGTAAGGGAATTTGTGATCTATAAGGTAAGAGATAGAGTTTGGCTAAAATGGCATCAAAACACAATATTCAGAGCAATAGCCTGCTTCCCACGGGACAGCCACAATTTAGGCCTCGCACATCCAATTATAGCTTAATAAGTATTCAGACGTCACTGAGAATCCTTGCTTATCGTTCATGCAAAAAATAAACAAGATAACAAGTGGCTTAAATACACCCTGATGTAATTTTCAATAGGCAAAACATGTGTGCATCGGATAGCTAAATGGAATCTAGATAGCAATAGCAATCAGGATATTTTGTTGATAGCATCACTCCGCGAGCATACCCAATGCACACATCTTTTTAAGAATTTTACAGAAGCATATGAAAGCAGGCGTAAACCTTAAAGTGGAGAATCGGTTTACCAGATGGTAATAAATGTTCGTTTTTCCATCGGTTTGCACCATTAAAAAGATGTATGCATTGGAGGCTCCGCGAGTTGATCTGAGCAGGGCGCGTGAGCGCAGTAAGAAATATTCTATAAATAATAGCTCGGATAATTTTTATATTTTTTAGCGCAGCTCGCTTATTTTAGTAGAAGTTTCATCTGCATCAGATGATCAATAAAATAGCCAAATCAATAGGTGGCAGAAGCTGCCCAAATAATTTCTATTTAATTATG
>JARRRL010000204.1:2014-6803 GCA_037380725.1 Gammaproteobacteria bacterium
TTGCATCTTTGTCGTGATCGGTCGTCCGGGAGTGCGGTGCGTCTGATTGAGTCAGAACCACGGCCCACTACACAATCTACCGTCCAATCTATTTCTCGTCCTGCTGTTGAACTCGTTGCTCCGACTGTCAGTCAATTGCCACGTATTGAAGAGAAGTGTTGCGTGTGCGCGCAAGCGATGCGTCTAACGAATGCGCAAAATGAAGTGCAGCTGATGGTCAACGAACGAGAGGGAATTCACGCCGCGTGTTTGTTTGATACGTTTTTGCGAGAGGCAGACAACAATTTTAATTACGTTAGCCAGGTATCTCTGACGCAAAGGTTGACCTTGGCGCTCGTTCGTTCAGCGGTTGAACGGACTGGGAAAGAGGCCATCCCTGTGATGATTCAGTTTTTGGGGCGGGCATTAACGCAGCGGCAAAATAACTTGCCTACGCACCAGGAGATCACACTTCTAACGTATTTGTCCGAGTTTATTGCGAAGACGGAAGATACCTCTCTGGTGTCTGTCGGGGCACGGCGTTTGTCTCATGTGGGGGCTGCGGTGTTGGCTTTGGAGAAGGCGCTTCATTACCACGAAGCTTCTTTGATCCAGCTAGCGAGCCGACAGCTGCTGCAAGTGACGCCTGTAGATTTTCGCCTGACTTTGTTTGGTTTTGATTTTCCGCGTGAGCGTGTCCAGGCGTGGGCGAATGGAGTAGATATTCCTGAAGTGGTGAGTCAGTGTCAAGGCATTGTAGAGCAGTATTATGAGAAGTTGGCGATTAATAATGAACAAAACGTACACGATGATACGACTAAAATATATATCGCGAGTTTGTATCACACAATGGTGGAGCGGGTGGAAAAGCAAGAGAGCCAAGTCATGTCCGTTGAGCAAGTTCGTACGGATCTGACAACGGCGTTGAGACGTGATTACCGGAATTCTGAGGCGGTGCAGCAAACCATTAATGATTTTTTAGATCGTGATGAACAGTTAAGTATTCTGCCAATTGTGCCACAGGTGGTTTTGACCACGGCTTGGACTTACGCGAAACACGTTGCGGAGCCCGCCATTCGAGAACGTCTGCAAGAGGCTCTGCTGGATCGACTGTGTGAGTTGGCGGTGCATCGAACGGGGAATAATTTTGGTATTTGTTCGCTGGGGCGTATTTCTCAGTTGATTGATTTTTCCTCTGGTGTTGATTTTTCATTTCACACCATCGATTTGGAAGCGGTTAAAGCGGAGATTCAGTCTCTGGCGTCGGGCGTGAGCGAAGCGGTGCATAACGAGTTTGAGGTTGAGATTGAAATGATTGCTCGGGACTCGATGCCTGATTCACCCGAGCGTGAGGCGCTTAATCATACGTTGACCACGATCATGAGAGATCGTTTTAAAGAGAAAGCGCATTTGGAGTTGTCGGTATTACGGGGAGTGTCATCGGTGCTGGTAGCGGAAGAAACCAGTCGCGTCTTTCCGGTTGATTATGTCGAGGATTTTTTCTAAGTCTTGATGCGCCTTGTGTCGATGCCTGGTTGAAGGTTGAGATGCGTCGTCATTCGGCGTTTGTTTGGTTAGAGTGAAGATTCCTGGAAGGTGAAATCTATGCTTCAGGGGCATGTTGCTTGTGTTTTTTGCCATAAACCGCAAGCTGATTCAACGTTTGTGGTCATGGATAATCGTTCAGGACTTGATAACGATCTGATTCGGATTGGGGATAGACTGACAGCGCATGAAGTGTGTTTAACGCGTGAGATACCGAAGCGGTTTGACGGGCAGCGTGATTACGTGGATATGAGTGATTGTGGCTTAGGATCTCGATCGTTCACGATGGAGGAATTTCAGCGGATGTTGTTGGGGGCATCGGGTACCTGTTCTGATGCTGGTTCCAGAAGCCGTGATGTGCAACCGTCGATGTCGGGAGCTCGGTCGCCTGGTTCGATGTTGTATTTAGCCGTGATTCGTGGGATTTTGCGGCAAAAAGATAGTGTGTTAGCGGTACCATTGAAAATTGCTTTTTTGCAGAAACTGCTTGAATTGAGTGATGACGCAACCCGGACGTACGTGGGTAATCGGCATTTGTTGCCATTACAAGCGGGGTTATATGGGGTAGAGTTAGCTTTTCAGCAGTCTCCTCCATTAAATGATTCGTTGCGCTCATTGGCCACAGCGTTACTGGCTCACTTACCGGAAAATTATCGTTTCACCTTATGCGGAATATCTCGTAGCACAAAGGATCTGCGGGATTGGTCGATGGGGAGGAATTTACCGGGGGAGCATCTGATTGATAAACAGCACGTGTTGGGGTGTATCGCATCATCGGTTGTGGATGGGCGTATGTCTCGTTGGGAGAGTGTGCAATCTTCGCTGATCGTGGAACGGAATGCTCAGCGTATGCGCGAAATGCTGGCGCGCATTGGTGGACCAGATCAGGTGTTATCGATAGCAGCGGTTACGCAGGGGATTGAGAGTAGTCTTTCGACAGCGGACGAAAGGCGTAGTGTCAAACCGTTGATGGATTTGATTTTGAACAGTTCGATGCAGTCTAGTTTTTATTCAGAGACGGTGTCCTTTGGCGTGCGTCTCCTGTGGACCTATATTAATCGGTCTGCTGATCCTCACATGAAACGAAATTTGCAGGCAGCACTGGTGAGTCGATTGCAGGAAATTGAGCGGGAGCGTCCCTGCGCGGCTGGTTGCATGGGGCGAATTTTGGATGTGCCTTCGGGCATCGATTTGAGTTTGGATGGTGGTGTAGCTGATGATGCGCAGTTGAAACATGAGATTCAAATCATGGCGGCTGAGGTCAGTGATGGTTTAGAAAATTTTAGTCGAGGCTATATTGATCAGTTGGAGCAAGATTTCGCGGCTTGTCATCTGTCGGGTGATGACCCCACAGTGATGGTGAGTCAACTGAAGCGGGATATGCTGATTGAAAAAGCGAAGCAGGAATTGGTTCATCAACGGCAATTGCCGTTACCGCTGGTAATGCGCTTGGTGGACGCAGTTTTTCCCGAGGGTGCTGTTATATAGTGTGCAGGTTAGTGTGCAGGTTTTGAAGTGGAACTCACGTCAATAATACGATAACAAATGACATAAAAAGTGAGGGAAGGGTTATGTTCCACGTACAATTGCAGGCGATGGTGCAGAATGTGGCGAGCGATGTGGTTCGCAACGCCGCGAAAACGTTTTGTCATGCGGGGCGTGATTTGAAAAAATTGACGGCCATCGCAGCTGATGCTATCCGACCTCGCTTAGCAAGAGCGTATCAATTATTGGATATGAAAGAAGCGGGTTGTGGGTGTCCTAAGGTGGACCTGGCACAAAGTGGTAATTTTCAGCAGAGTCGACCGGATCAGAACAAATTGAGACAAGATGTCGCGGAGCGTTCAAGGCAGCCAATTTGTTCAAGCCAACCCGACATTCATTCGCGCCAGATCAGTCAGAGCGGGGCTACACCGAGTAGCGTGACGTCGTTGTTAACAGCTGAAGGCTTTAGGCGTTATGAGGTAACGGGGGAAGGCAATCAGTGCGGTAGTCGCGCGATTATGTTGGGGTTGTTGAACCATTATTGTTTACTGGATGCAGCATCGAGGGCAACGTTTTGGCGTGGATTGGTGCGCAATGTGGACATGACGGATGCGGAGAAGGCTGATCTGGAAGGTATTTTTCGACGGGCAGCAGATCATGGGCTGCGCGCGGTGCTGCAAGTGGGTTTAACGGGGTCAGAAACGCGTTATCGCATCCGATGTCCCCGTGAACCGAATACATTCCAGTGGGGGGGAGATGAAGGCAATGACGCTGGCTTTAAAACACAGGGGGAGGCACTGTTTCAAGCGTTTTTCCTGAAAAAAATTGACGCGGGTTTATTCGGCTCTCCGGCGGCCAAGCGGGCAACTGGGGAGGATGAAACGATAGCGATTCACGCGGCCTGTGATTGGAAAGAGTCCTTAGAAAGTTCTGCGCGGTACATGGATGTCGATACAGTGGGGATTGCATTAGCCGCTCTGGGTGTTAATGGTGTTGCAACGCAGCAAAATGGCAGGTATTGGACGCCAGGCCCTGCGATGTTTGTCAATGACGGTGATCATTGGGAAAATGATGTCCGAGAGCAAGCCATTGGTGATCGGCATACGGTAGTTGTGCGGCCAGACAATCGCAGTCATTTTACCATTTATCTTCGTGATACGGCACAGGTTGCGATGACGCAACAAAAGGGGATGAAGTCGGACTTGGTGGACCGGCATGCGGTGTCCGAGCCGGGGACTGTTGTGACCTGGGCGAGCCATGCGGAAATGCCGCTCGGGCGCTTTTTAAATCGTCTGGTCAGTCAGACAGTGGGGGTTGTGGCTAAGGGGTACAGAGCGATCAAGAGAGCAATGGCGTCATCGCAGTTGGCTTGATGAATTAAAACCGGGTTTATTGACGTCCGATTGGAATTTAGGGCAATGCGCTGGCTTTTAAATATTGTTGGGCTTGTTTCAGTCCGCCGAATATTGAAATAAAAAAATGAATTCCTTGATCTTTGTTGAGGCGCATCCGTTGCACCGCGTATGTCATGGTTTGTGCTCCACGCGTTTGGGGGCTTGAGTTGGGCCGTTGGGTTGAGGGCTGCGAGGGGTGCGTTTGCTTGGGCGGTGTTTGATGATGAGCTTGTGTTTTGTGTGTTGTTGGTTCTACCCCTGTTTATTATCCAAGGCATTTTTTCTCCGGTTGTTTTAAACGTCGTCGCGGGAAGTGTGCGGGATACCCGTTTTCATTTTGATGCGTTTTCAGAGTTTATTGTTTCATCGTAGTTTTCTAGGGCGCA
>JARRRL010000205.1:0-4780 GCA_037380725.1 Gammaproteobacteria bacterium
CAACAGCGATCCAGACATTACGTTTTTCCCACTGTTTCGGTTTCAGATGCTTTTGGCTCACAGTAAACGACACTGGCTGAACGAACGTGATGTGGTGCAAGCGGAAGATCTGGCGGACGAAACGTTAATTATCTATCCAGTGGATGTTGCGCGCTTATCCATCTTTACACAGTTTTTGAACCCCGCTGGCGTGCGCCCAGCCGTCACACGGCAAACGGAGTTGACCGTGATGATGATCCAGTTAGTGTCCAGTGATTTGGGCGTTTGCGTATTACCAAGTTGGGCCTTAACCGAATATCTCAGAAAAGCGTATATTTCAGCAAAGCCGCTGGGCAAAACGGGCTTATGGTGTACCCTCTACGCGGCGGTTCAAAAGCATCAAGCGGAATTGCCGTTCATTCGCGATTTTATTCGTTTAGCCCGCACCCTACCCTTTCAGTACTTAGAAGGCGTTGAAACCGTCGAACCTGGCAATTAATTGAGTCTATTTTGATAAGTCTATTGATAGTTGAGTAATGAATTGTTATGCTTGACCCGCTCTGGGTCAGTGATAGCTTATTGATTGTTAACGATTGATCTGGCCTAAATGAGCAGACAGTACTCATATTGAGTACTCGCGCAATGTAAAGTATTCACACTGTTAAAGTACTCAAAAATACAAAAACAATGACTCGAAATAGGAGTACCCGTACTATGGATATCGGAACTGCAGCCAGTTTTGCTACCCTTCCTTCTCAAGCGTCTCAAGTGCAGTCTGCGGCACCAGCGAGCAGCAATGCGGCTACAACGCTAGCGCCATCACGCGTGGAAACTGCTCCGGTTGAGAACGCACGAGTTGAGAGCGACAGTGGCTCGATGCGAAAAGCGAGCAACACGAGTGTTTCTCTGAGTTCGTCTACTGAGGCCTGATCATCTTAATATGGCCCAAAAGACAGATTTTAATGTATAAAGAAGCACTTTAGGTTAACTGTATTCCAACAGGAGCCCGTGGGCCACGCAGTACACGGGCGGATCACCCTCCCCTCTTCTCCTTTATCTTCTCGTATCCCCTTGTATCTCCTCGCATCTCCTTTCTTTCTTCTTCTTCTCTCATCTTAGAACGAGACGTGGACACAAGCTCCGTCCTCCATGCGCTCATTCACACATGAAAACAGCACATATGAAAACAGCACACATGAAAACAGCACATCTGAAAACAGCGCCATGAAAACAGCACATCTGAAAACGGCATGCAATAGGCATCATCAATAAATCTTGATCCGTCACTGAATTAAATGTTTGTTTTGATACATAGGTAACTGTAGATGAGTAAAAGCCATGATAGAGTTTCTCATAACAGTTTACGCTTTCTTATAGAGTTTAAGTGACTGCGCTTTCTGTATTGTACTTTCGTAAAGTTAGGTTGTTATATTGCTGTTTTCCGTCCTTACGTTGAGCAGATGTGTCTACAGGGCTGTTTGGAATTCAGGGCACTTAAGCCAGTCGAACAAGTCGAAAGAGAGAGCCTACGAGAGCGCTTTTCATCATGTACAGACTGAGTTGATTTGAGCGGATGAATAAAGTCGTCACATCCAATTGTCAGTTGTGAAAAGATTATGATATTTTTTGTGCAATGGCGCTTATGTTGCATACTTATATGATGTAGCACACTTATGTAACGTACTTGCTGTAACGTATGTCGTTTTACAAATACGAGTATGTAAAAAGTGAGTGTGAAAATGGTACAGTTTTTTTGTAGATAATGCCGTTTTACTACTTTACGGAAAAACCTAACAATGTCAGTTGTAGACTCCGTTGCAAAAGCTGGAAGCTATAAAGCAGAGCAGAGCAGAAAAGAGGCCAGTCGCAAGCAACAAGCAAACAAAGAGTGGTTTGACTTGAGTGGTTTGACTTTGGCGCAACGAGGCTGTTGCACAGATTTAAGAGAGTGAGTCAAAGTATGGGCGAAAACCCTGAATCGTCGCTACCCCCCACGCCGCGTGCGCACGCGGGGCCAGACTGTCACCGCTATTCACGCACCACAGCCTATCTGGATCATTTTAAACCCGTTACCGAAGAGACCACGGCGAACCAAACACAAATTTTGCGTTTTCAAGTACGACAGAACTTAGAAATGCACCGCACGGCGATGCGCGTAATTGGATTATTAGATTTGAGCTCGCCTTCGCCAACAGAGGTTCCTCAAGCTGAGAACTTAACGGCTTTAGCGCAGACGCTCAGTGATTATCGAGGACACGTCCGCGATGAAGCCCACCTTGAATTTGGCGGTGCTTTGCTCAACGCACTTGCGCCCAAGATTAACGCGCCACGCACACCCGAACTACGCACCTTAAAAGGACGAGCAACCCAATCGGTGATCCGTGCTTTACGTAACACAATGATTGACGAGGGGATTTCAAATATTCAAACGGCGCTGAAAAAGCACGGAAATGATCTTGCGGCTACACAAGCGCTTTTTCGATTGGCGACTGCAGTTGAATTTCTGGATGTCAGCCGCTTTAACCCTTTGCTGGCGTACCATGATATTGATCATACCCTGTGGGTTGTGCAAGGCAGCATGGCCATTGTCGCGGGAACCTACGATCGAGCGCTGGCATACGCCACAGGCCAAATCAACACCCCCTCATCAGCCTGTATGAAGTTCAGGGTTCGTGGCGAAGCGCCCACGCAGAAAGTTCAACAAGAAAAAGTTCAACAAGAAATAGTGGATCGTTTGCAGCAAAAGAGGCCGTGGGAGTTACACAAAACCATGCTCTTCAGTGCCGCACACGACAGTTTTTTTGAGTTTGAAAGTAACTCGATTGTGCGACACCATGGCCGACGCGACGCGAGCAGCAGTGAAGGACTGAGCGCCCAGAATCTAAAGGGTTTGCTGACAATCTTGTCAGACAAATTGGGGCATGCTGGCGTGTCCGAGCGTATCGCAAGCATCGAATTTCAGAGTGAATTGCTTGAAGCCATTTTTGCAACCGTACCGGAATTCAAACGGGGTACAGTCACCAATGGCACACTGTCTATTGCGGAGTCTTTAACAGAAATACCCGATCAATTTTTGTGTCGGATGGCGACGGCTTTGGCCGATTTAGAAGAAACGTTATTACCGGATCCGCAGCGATTTATTGCGAAAAGTTTATTGTTAAATCAGGAAGGCTCCCCGTCGGTGGATATGTCGCTCATTGAGCATCGATCGGGTGTTATTCTCACCTTATCCAACCACGACGAGCAATCCCTCAATAGCACCGTCGCGAATAAAGCCGATAGTCCTGGATTTGCCGAAGCGCTCTATAGTTGGCAACGTTGGATGTCGAGCCAACCAAATTTTGCGGCGGGCCGCCAGCGTGAAACGGCCATATTGATTGAAACACTGATTCATCAACGGGATGCGCTTCAGCATCAAGCGGATTCAAGTGCTGAGAGCACGCAACATACTGATATACTCTGTACGATGTTGTTACTGGATGGCCTGATCGACACCTTATTAGAGCGATACGCTAAACCAGAGAGCGAAGAGCCTGATACTGGAGAGCCCAACGAGTCTGAAGTGGGTTCATACGCGATCATTTGGCGCGATGTTGTGCATGTGATCAACAATCAAGGCGAACGGGCGGCGCGTCGAGTAGTACAAGAATTATCCGACTGTTTAGTACAATCTTTAGACCGTCCTGGGCAATTAGTAGCCTTAGCCCGTACCCTCAAAAAGAACCTACCGGCCTCAGCCAGTCGTTTGACGATACCGCAAGAGGACAGTGTCAAGCATTTAGAAGATACAGATAAAGGAAGCCGGACATAATCGGGCTTTAGGGCTCAATTTTTTAGATCAATCGATGTATAACCCGCCTTGACCGCTTGCGTTAACCTACGCTCAATGGCGATTAAGCGCGGGCGGATAGGCTCCCTATTGTGAGGCTTATTTTAGCAAGGCTAATCCACACTGCAGACCAAAAGTAAGCCATATTATAGGAGTCAGATCGGTATGGTAGACAGTATTTCGAGCATTGGAAACACCTCTTTCACTTTCCTTCATGACACTTCCGGTACAGAAGTCATGGATACGGAACAACTGCAGCAGTTGCTCAAATCACTGCTGTCGCAACTGCGTAGCCAGGGCGATTCGAACTATCAGTCTGATTACACTAACATTAATTCCTCCCTCTCGGATTTTATGAATAGCTATTTTCCCAATGGAGGCGAAGACATTGCCAGTTATTTGACCGCAGATCTCACGCCAGATCAACGTCGAGAATTGACAAGCAATCTGCAAGGCGTCGCGATGCCTGATGCGGAACAGATGTTCAGCGACCTCAGCTCTGGTGACGCCAATACGCGACGCGCGGCCTTGGAGAGTGAAAGCCAAGCGATAGACGATGGCAGCGCCGGTTTTTCTCATTTGCCTCCCAACAGCATCGTCCGCCAATTTACCGATTCGCTGTTTGGTGCGAATAAGACGGCTGAAAACAAAGTAAAAGACAAGATGGACTTTCTGGACCGAAGCAACAAATTAGCCGCTTCAAACGACAAAGAAGCCATCAAGGAGTTTTTGAGAGAAAACGGTTATGATTCCAAGTCTCTGGATGGCATGGATCTTACTCAACTGAAAGAAGCTCTGGATGGTTTCACTGAGACCATGCAAATCAAATTGCAGCAAGATATGGCGATTCTGCAAGTGACGTTTCAAACCATTTCATCCATTGTGGACAACCTGAAGCAGGCCACTGGCAAACCTGCTGGAGCTATTGGAAGCTGATAAAACTATCAACTTATCATTTTTCGTACAACCAAA
>JARRRL010000206.1:0-4772 GCA_037380725.1 Gammaproteobacteria bacterium
AAGCCAAAAACTCCAATTCTCAATATAAAACAAATCAAGCCGCGCCTCTTCGTCGAACGGCAAATCAGACCTTCCTGAAATTTGGGCCATGCCCGTAATGCCCGGCTTTACCCGATGGCGATCGGAGTAAAACGGAATGCGATCAACCAATTGATCCACAAACTCGGGGCGCTCTGGGCGCGGTCCCACCAGCCCCATATCGCCCTTCAACACATTGATGAATTGCGGTAATTCATCCACACGGTATTTTCGAATGATCTGTCCTACTCGGGTAATGCGATCGTCATTCGTGGCCGCCCACTGGGCTACGCCTTGTTCCGCATTCTCTCGCATGCTGCGAAATTTAAACACATCAAAATGGCGTCCATCCAGGCCAACGCGAGTTTGGCGGTAGAAAATGGAGGCACCGAATCCTTCTTCGAGCCAAATGGCGCAAATGGTGATGATCATTACGGGCCACGTTATTAAAAATAATAACGCACTCACGCCCACATCAAACCATCGCTCGAACAGGTCCCGCGTCGCGCCATGAGAAAACCCATCTGAAAATACCAACCAACTGGGGTGCAACAATCCGACTTCTACTTTTCCCGTTTCGCGCTCGAAGAAATTAATAATATCCACCACATCAATCCCCCCCATTTTGCAATCCAGCAATTCATCCAAAGGGAAATAACGGCGTCGATCATCAATCGCTACTACAATTTCTTCAACATCATACTGCTCGGCTAAATTCAACAAAGTCCCAGACTGCGGGATAATACGACTCGGATCCACGGCGACGGACTCATCGGGAGCAGCCACAAAACCACACAATAAAAAACCGCGTGTTTCCCCTTCCGCCTGCACTTTATCTTGAATAATTTTTGCGCGCTCACCCGCCCCCAATACCAGCACTTTTCGCTTCAGTGTGTCTTCACCCACAACCTGCGAAAGCGCAGCACGCATGAACAATAAGGTAACAAAAGAAATCACCGCCGCCATGATGAGCACGCCGCGTCCCAAATACAAACTGGGAAACAAGTAAAAAATCACAAAAAGTGATGCCGCGCCAAAAAAATAACTCACCGCCGTACGCAAGGTAACCCCAGATAGGCCCTCGCGGCCACGCGCCTGATACACCCCCATTGCCGTCATACTCACTAAAACTAATAGAGCAAACAAAACCGCTCGTGGCCACAAAGGTCCAACGCCCAAATCAACCATCGCTTCCATGCTGTCAAAACGGAAGAAGGCGGCAAGATACACCGACCCCACGAGCACAACGCCCTCCACCAAACCCAACAGCAAAAAAGGTACATGAAAATAGTGCTTCAAAATGCGTATATGAGCCACAAGCTAGCGTTCTCCAACTGGTCTACTCGTTCCATCCACTTAACGTTCTACCAATCTATCTATCGCAACACATCTTTTATAACAAACCCGGTATTCTAGCCGATCCGCTGTAAGATGTGCACACAAATAGACACGGCTTTAGCGCGCCACTGCACAATCTGTAAATTCAATCCACATTGCCGAACACAATTCAATCAAACTGCCTCGTCAAACTGATTCACGCCATTCACCACCTACTCGCCAGAATCCGGTATCATCTCTGACACCCTGTGACACGCTCACCTGTCCTGTGCGTAATTCAGAAACGATGAAGATCGTTTTTCTTTAGATATACAGGCGTAAGTTGTACACACGAAAGTTGTACAACTTACGCCACATTTAAATGCGCAAAGTGCGCACAGATAGTACAGCTGTCTATACACATTTTTTATAAGGAGCCATGTATGCGTATTTTGATTACAGGTAGCGCCGGTTTTATTGGGGCTGCCTTGTCCGAAGCCTTGCTCGCCCGTGGTGATGAAGTAATCGGATTCGACAACCTAAACGATTACTACGATCCCGCTCTCAAAACAGCTCGACTCGAGCGCCTACACGTTCACCCCAATTTTACCGATGTACGCGCCAACCTTGAGGATTGGGATCAAGTCGAACACACTTTTACACACTACAAACCGCAACGTGTGGTTAATCTCGCAGCACAAGCGGGTGTTCGGTATTCTCTGCAAAACCCGCACGCCTACATAAGCGCCAACTTACAGGGATTCATGAATATTCTGGAATGCTGTAGACACCATGCAGTGGAGCATCTTGTCTACGCATCCAGCAGCAGTGTTTACGGCGCAAATACGAAAATGCCATTCTCCGTACATGACAGCGTAGACCATCCCGTCAGTTTGTATGCGGCCACTAAAAAATCCAACGAACTCATGGCCCACACGTACAGCCATTTATTTCACATCCCCACAACGGGGCTGCGTTTTTTCACGGTATACGGACCGTGGGGACGCCCAGATATGTCGCCATTTTTATTTACGCGCAATATCTTAGAGGGCAAACCCATCCAAGTCTTCAACCATGGTAAACACAAACGGGATTTCACCTACATCGATGACATTGTACACGGCGTCATCAACACTTTGGATCGCGTTGCAACACCCAATCCGAACTGGAACCCCGACCAACCCGATGCCGCCAGCAGCACCGCGCCTTACCGACTCTATAATATTGGCAATAATCAACCGATTGAACTGATGTATTACATCCAAACCATTGAACAATGTCTGGGCAAATCCGCCATTTTAGACCTGCAACCTCTCCAGCCCGGAGACGTACCCAGCACCTATGCCGACATCGACGACCTGGTTAACGATACAGGTTATCGACCCAACACTTCCATTGAGCTTGGCATGCAAAAATTCATCGATTGGTATCGAAACTATTATCGGGTGTAATACTCATATTCAATACCTCTCACCCTAATCACAACATGGAGTACAAGCATGGAGCCTTTTGACACCTTCGCCACACAACAACCCGCTGTGGCATGGGGCCAAAACCGCCAAGACCTCTGGCAACGCATCCGACAATACGCGCAACAACGCGCCGCTTCACCGACGCCCACGCTGAAAAGCCTCGTGGAAGACACCGCGCGCAACACCGCTTTGCATGTGCACTGCGCGGGTTTACACATTGACGCTGCTCGCCAAAATGTTGATCAGACCGGTCTGCAACTCCTGTACGATTTGCTGCATGCCAGCTCGTTCAACACATGGCGTGACGCGCTCTTTAACGGTAACCCCATCAATCACACGGAAAAACGCGCCGTTTTACACACAGCACTCCGCGACAGCGATGGTCGCAACCATACCCCTGCGCCCATTCGCCACACCGTCAAAACGTGCTTTGAACGCATGAGCACTTTGGCGCAGCGCATTCGAACCGGTGATTGGACCAGCCACACGGGCGAAACCATTACGGATGTGGTTAATCTGGGCATCGGTGGCTCAGACCTCGGGCCTCGCTTGGTCGTTCGTGCGCTTGAACCGTTTTGCACTATCCAACCACGCGTTCATTTCGTAGCAAACGCTGACCCAGCGGATATCAGTTTGTGTTTAGACACACTCAATCCAGCCAGAACCCTATTCATCGTTTGCAGTAAATCGTTCACCACACAAGAAACCCTGCGTAACGCCGAACGCGCTCGATCGTGGTTGTTGGATAACCTGGATGAACCGGATCTCTCCAAACATTTTATTGGCGTTACCACCAATCTCGACGCCGCCTCAGCATTTGGCATTGCTGTCGACAATTGCTTGCCCTTATGGGATTGGGTCGGTGGGCGTTATTCCGTGTGGTCCGCCATTGGACTGAGCGTATTGATTGCCATTGGCCCAGAGCATTTCAGCGATTTTTTACGCGGCGCGGCGGACGTGGATCATCATTTCCAATCCAGCGATGCACCGCAAAACGCCCCCGTTCTGTTGGCTTTATTGTCTTTCTTAAACAGCAACGTATACGGAGCGCAAACGCACGCGATTGTGCCGTACGCGACCTTACTTGAACACTTACCCAGCTACTTGCAACAACTGGTCATGGAAAGTAATGGTAAATCACGCCTCCGAAACGGCGCCAGCACCTCGTTCACCACCAGCCCCATTATCTGGGGGTACGTGGGCACCAACAGCCAACATTCGTTTCACCAATTATTGCACCAGGGCACACATCTGATTCCGGTGGACTTTATCTTGCCTGAGACAAACGCTTTCGGCAGCACGCAAGACCACAACACCGTCAAAGCACACTGCCTAGCGCAAATGCAAGCATTACTGACCGGACGCGATACCGTCAGCGCGCTGGCGCCAGACGCCAACGCCGACACGACCCTCGTCGCCCAGCACCGAATGATGTCCGGCAATCGACCCAGCACCTTGATCACATTACCCATACTGGACCCTTACCATCTGGGCTCATTAATTGCGCTATACGAACACAAAACCTTCGTCGAGGCTTGCCTGTGGGACATCAATGCCTACGATCAATGGGGTGTGGAGTTGGGTAAAGCCTTGAGTGCAACACTAGAAGACCAATTGAACACCGCACCCACTATTTCCATTACAGATACAGGCATGTCCGATACCGATAAACCAGCGCACGACGCCGCAACCCAGGCCAGTTTGGATCGTTTACGCGCCAGCAGATCGTAATTCGGGAAAACGGGTCTCCAGAGCCTGCATCAGGCCTGCTTGCACATCGCTTAGTGGTTGATCGGCATTAATCCAATCGTGTCGATCACCGGACTGGGCACGCTGACGATACACGGACAGGACACGATCAAAAAAAGCGTGGCCTTCTCGCTCAAACCGATCATGTTGACCGCGCTGCGCCACGCGTACCTGGCTGGTTTCCAGCGGAATATCCAGGTACAAAACGCAATCGGG
>JARRRL010000207.1:0-4760 GCA_037380725.1 Gammaproteobacteria bacterium
AGGTGATGACTTCGGATTTGCGGGAGTTGGATATTGATGATTTACTCGGTCGGGAACCGGTGGCGCCTAATCACATTCTC
Source organism: Gammaproteobacteria bacterium (assembly GCA_037380725.1). Taxonomy (GTDB): domain Bacteria; phylum Pseudomonadota; class Gammaproteobacteria; order Pseudomonadales; family JANQJO01; genus JARRRL01. Next base: position 81 of record JARRRL010000207.1, read on the forward strand.
TTGGCCAAAAACATCACGGGCAAGGTGGTTTTGGTAACGGGGGCTGGTGGTTCGATAGGGAGTGAGTTGTGTCGCCAGATCCTTAAGCTTAAACCAGATCAGTTATTGCTGTTGGAGCGCAGTGAGTATGCATTGTATACCATCCATGAAGCATTGCAGACCAGTTTGCAGAACTCAGCGAGCAGTTGGCAAGAAAAGCGCTTGGTGCCTTTATTGGGCTCGGTAGTGGATGAGCGGCGGATACGGGAGATTATGCAAACCTGGCAACCGCAAACCGTTTATCACGCCGCTGCTTACAAGCATGTGCCGTTGGTGGAGTACAACCTAGCCGAAGGAGTCCGAAACAACGTATTGGGTACCCTGACGCTGGCGCAGATGGCGATCGAACAAAAGGTGTCAGATTTCGTGCTGATCAGTACCGATAAAGCGGTGCGACCTACCAACATCATGGGAGCGAGCAAGCGCTTGGCGGAAATGTGTCTTCAGGCGCTGACAGCGGATACTCGCAACCCCGCGCTTGGAAGAAAAGGGGTAACGAAGTTTTCGATGGTGCGGTTTGGGAATGTGTTGGGTTCTTCTGGGTCGGTGGTGCCTCGATTTCGGCGGCAAATTCAGGATGGAGGTCCTGTAACGCTGACGCACCCCGATATCAATCGTTTTTTCATGACGATCCCTGAGGCGGCTCAGTTGGTGATTCAGGCTGGGGCCATGGCCAAAGGCGGGGATGTGTTTGTGCTGGATATGGGTGAACCGGTGAAGATCAAGGATTTAGCAAGGTGCATGATTGAATTGTCTGGTTTAACGGTGCGCGATGAGAACAACCCAGATGGTGATATCGAGATCGCTATCACCGGTCTGCGACCGGGCGAAAAACTGTACGAAGAACTGTTGATCGGTGATGATCCACAGCCGACTTCGCACCCTAGAATTCTAAGGGCGCAGGACGACTATCTCCCTTGGTCTGAATTGAAAGAAAAACTCAACAGCCTGCGTACTGCGCTGGAATGCAACGATGTCGATGTTATTCGTGGGATACTGGAGCGTCTTGTTTCGGGTTATAAGCCGAATGGTGAAATTGTGGATTGGGTTTATGCGGAGCAAATTGGGAACCTGGAGTCGGCAGTAACAACACTGATGGTGGCGGACTGAGCACGACTGAAGTGGTGTAAGTTTACTTTTTCTGTAAACGAATTGCAGACAAATTTATTTTGGCGTTAATTAAGATTCATGCTTGGGCTTGCTGAGATCTTGAAAATTTGAGCATAACCCACCGGCATTCAGCCTCAAGGCGTAGCGCGCAAAGCCGCTATCCTGATATTGATTCCAAAACTTCGCCTTTTTCAGAATGAAATCCACTATTTGCAAGGCGTCTTTTTGTGCGCGCATCACCGAATCACAGAACCAATTAATCCACGGTGTGATTTCCATAGTTGATGTGCTGGCTTGGTTTAGAGCGTTGTGATGCGTTAAGGATAAGGCCTCTAGCAAGACTTTGGTGTTTAAGGGTTCGAACACCAATGCTTCCAGTAAGCGCTACACGTTTTAATATCACTCTTCAGCATCCCTCTGCCACTCAAAACCCACGATTTGTCGATCCGGTTTTGAAATTTCCACCCCCACCAAATAAATAAGCTGGCTCTTGGCGCGGTATTTAGCCGCGTAGTCCTTGGTTTTCAACTGAGCCATGGCTTCCCCTGTCGCTTTGTCGTCTACGACCTTGAATTCAATCAGGTAGATGACCCCATCCAAAGCAATACCCACATCCACTCGCCCCATCAACGAGGCGTCTTCGGGTACCACATCCAATCCAATAGCCACCAAATAACTGTAGAAAACGCTGGCGTAGTTTTCACTCCGTAATTCGGCTAACCCAGTGTGTAACTCCATTGATGGGGCAAAAATTCCGTTACATGCTTAATGGTCAGATAACCAGTTTGAAACAGCAACGCGTCGATGCCAACCTGATCAACATCAAAACGTCCCAACAAGCTGGCGTCGGTTTGTTTTGCAGTCAGCTTCGGGGTGTAAACCCCCCCGTTCCGCCAGTAATTTAATCAGAAAGGTGGGCGTGGCGGTTAAATCCGTGGGTCAGACCACCTGCGCTCAGTCGTACTGATCTGGTTTTTCGCGTAGAAACCTATCCCTGGACCAGCGAAGGTATGCCATCAGTTCTGCGTTGATGAATTCGGAATCAAACTGCTCGCTGTCAAAATGGCCGCCGATCCAGTCCGCGTACCTATCGTGATCAGCATGACTTGGATCTTTTATAATGTCGCAAAAGGTAAAGTAACCGGGTATACCACCCACATCTTCAGGTGGGCAAGCTCGTTCGCCTTCAAGGCAAGTTGTTTCGGTTGTCCGCTTCGGACTGACGTAGCGGCTGTCCTCAAGCAGTAACTCGTGGTCCCAATTGTCACCGAAATCATACAGATAACGAAATGTGCGACCTTTTTGTTTAATCAGATTGTTGAGGCGGTATTCGCCGCTTTCCAATCCATCTTCATTTGATTCTGGGTTTTCTGTGTAGCGTTTCTTGCCGATGGTGAACGCGTGAAGATGGCAGTCTTTCCAACCCATGACGATCTGGATGACGTCATGCAGTCGGTCCAGTGTTATGTAGGCGGGTACCACAAAGCGACGCCAGATAGTCGGTTCAATATCAAGTAATTGTATTTTTAGCAGATAAAATCGTTCGTTCATGCTGTTTTCTTCTCCTCGTCCTCGATGGCTGAACGTTTGCTTTCGATCTGCTGAGGGGACTGCGACGCCAGTGAGTTATTTGTTCACACACTCGAACCACTTGATTCACCCTATAACCTAAAGGCAGAATACCCGTTTCTAAAAAATGAATACTTATGATCTTATCATGAGCGTTTGTGAATCCAGCAGGAGTTGATTTTGAGCAAAAAACCCGCAGCTCGAATGGGGGATGTTGATACTGGCCATCATCCTTTTCCGCCAACTCCCATTATTACGGGTAATGCCAGTGTACTTATCGAAGGCATGCCTGCCGCTTGTTTGGGTGATCAATTGGCGCCGCACCATCCGGGAACGCGCCAGATTCTTTCGGGAGCACCCAACGTAAGCATTGGTGGGAAACCCGCTGCTCGGGTGGGAGAAGCGATCAATTGTGGTGGTATCATTGCTACGGGCGCCAGTCGAGTTGTTATTGGTAACGACCCACCACCACCGGCGCGTGCATCACAACTCAGTCAAGGTTCGTGGCCTTTCAGCGATAAAGGCAAACCGTTGTTTTATCAATCACCGAATCAAGAACCCACTGAACCCGCTAAAACCGAGCCTGCTAAAAAAGCAACATCGGTGCCTGAGCAGTCGATGCCGCCTTCAAAAACGGCTGCTCGCACGCCACCTTCATCGGCTTCACCTGCCACGCATACGACACCGGCTAAACGCGTCAGCAAGACTGTACCGCAAACGACCCTATTCACACAATCGCTTGAATCCAATGAGCCTGACAAGAAACACTGGGTACACGTCACCGTATTTGATGCTGAAGGCCAAGCGCTTGCTAATGAAAAATGCCGCATCGATACCCCGGATGGTTGCACACACGTCCTGAGCACTGACCAACGAGGTCGGGTGCGCCTAAACGGGGTTACCCAAGAGGGACTGTGTCGCATTCGTTTTTTTGGTAAAGCTTTCTTAAAAGATGGTACGCAGCCCCCTGTTGTGGCCGGCGAAGCCAGTACGCCTTATGTGGTTAAACAAGGTGATACTTTGTTGCGTATTGCGCTGTCGCATGGATTAAACAGCGTTAAAGCCTTGTATCACCACCCCGACAATGCGGATTTTCGCGCATTGCGCCCAAACCCCAATTTGATTTTTCCCGGCGATCAGCTCGCCATACCGCCAACGGACTGTACACATTTTGAAGTCAGTTTGAATGCGCATCACCACTTTGCGCTGCCGCCACCAGACAAGGAACGGTTTCAGTTAAATTTACTCAGTTCTACACCGGCAGAAGGCGGTATTGATCTGGCTGGAAAGCGTGCGGTATTAACGATCGGATCTCAAGTGATTGACACTCGTCTGGATCACTCCGGTCAATTGGAAGCTGAACTGGATCAGCACAACGAAACCGAAGCGCGCATAGAATTGTACTTATCCGATGATCCGACGGCGCCCCCCGAGGTCTTCACCTGCTTATTGGCGCATCTCGATCCCATTGACAGCCTCTCTGGTGTTCAAGCTCGTTGCAATCAATTGGGTTTCGATTGCGGGACCGTTGACGGCATCATGGGGAAGAAAACTCGCAGCGGTATTATGGCTTTTCAGCGGGCGCATGGTTTGAACGTCGATGGCGAATTTGGACCCAAAACCGAAAACAAATTAGTGGAAATTTACGGCTGTTAGTAACGATTTATTTTGAGTTTGTTACGCGTACACATTGGAAAATACCCTATGTCTCAACTCGCTCCTTACCTCGAAGCGAAACCTCAGCGTGACAAGCGCCCAATACCCGTTGCGTTGAACAGTAGGAACACATTAGTTATCAAGCAACCAGCCCTCTATCGAGCTGTGGTTCCAGTCTGTGTTGAGTTGGATTCACCCGCGTTCCCCGAATGGCAAGGCGTGCCATCCGAACAAGGTGAAATTGAGACCTACAATCAAAGCGTACGATCTGCAATTGGCACACAGCATCGTGCAATGCGCAATGGG
>JARRRL010000208.1:0-6705 GCA_037380725.1 Gammaproteobacteria bacterium
AGGTTGCCAGGCGATACTGCTATGACACAGCTCACATTCGTTACTGGTGGCGATATGTTCGCTGTCTTTGCCGGTAGCAGTCACGCCATTGTGACAGCTCATACAGGCACCGGTGATGTTTGCGTGCGAAAATTGTACGGGTGTCCAGCCGAGGTCGGAATGGCACGCATCGCATTGCTCGGTGGTTCTGATATGGTTTGGCGGTAAACCTTCAGCGGATAGGTCGTTGTGGCAACTGGTGCATGCGCCCAGGGTTTGCGTGTGATCAACGCGCACAATCTCTTCCCAAAGGGTAGAGGTGTGGCAGCTCTCACAGCGCTCACTGGTCTGAATGTGGTCGATGGGTCTTGGCGAGGCATCAACGAGACCGTTCAGTGAGTGACAGGTAACGCAATTTCGGGGGGTTCCTTTAAAGAGCCCTTTCACATGGCAGCTGTCGCAGCTTACGGTAGCGTGTGCACCGAATAAATCAAAGCCTGTGGTGGCGTGATCAAAGGTTTTTTGGGCCGTTTCCGCGTGGATAATCTGTGCCAATACGCTGAACAGAAGACCGGTCAGTATGGATTTACGCAATGAATGAAGCAGGAAGTTCATCATAGTCATTTATCCAATAAAAATATTTCTGAGAAATGATGTGTGTTATGGCATTGCGCGCAATTGTCGCCAAAACCACCGCGGTGAATATCTTGTTCGCTATGGCAATCAATGCATTTATCCGATGTCTTCTTGGGTGAGGTGTGCGGGCTGTGGCAGCTGCTGCAGGCGAGGCCTTTATGCGCACCATCCAGCGCAAACTGAGTTTGTTTGGTGTGATCAAAGGTCCAAAAGCCCCAGTCGTTGGGGTTATGGCACAGTGCGCATTGATCGCCCAGCGATTCTTGATGTGTGTCCTCAGACCGGTGGCAGCTGACACAGGCACTTGCTGTGTCGGTAAAGTGACTGTTTTTATGACAGTTGCTGCACGGGACGATGGCGTGCATGCCAATTAAAGGAAAGTGGCTAAATTCATGATCAAATTTACTCGTGGATTGCCAGCCTTGCGTGTTGTGACAGGATGCGCAGTGTTGCAGTTCTTCCGACTGATGGATGTCATCTGAGCGGTGGCAGCCGAAACAGTCTTGCGGTAAGGGCGCCTCAACTGCGCCAACGTGGCAAGCGGTGCAAGTGAGCGTTTTGTGTTTTCCCGTCAAGGTAAAGTCCGTGTCTTTGTTGTGTTCAAATAAGCTGGTATTCCAGTTTTTGGTGCTGTGACAATTGTTGCATTTGCTCCCATTGCGGCCAAAATGGGGATCATCGTTTTTGTGACAGGCGTTGCATTGTTGGGGCGTATCGCTCTTGTCGGTCTGTGTGGGTGCGTGGCAGGCGCGACAAGGCAGGTTGATATGGCCGCCACGCAATGGGAATTCGGTTTTATTGTGATCAAATTTAATGCTGTCCCAGGCGGTTTCACTGTGACACGAGTCGCATTCAGTGCCATTGTTACCAGCATGGACATCTTTTGCCAAATGACAGCTGACGCAGGTGGTTTGTTCAAAGGTGTAGCGCTCACCCACGTGGCACGATAAGCAAGGCGCTTGTTGATGTTTACCGATTAACGGAAAATCGGTTTTGTCGTGGTCAAAATCCTGTTGATTTTGCCACTGCGTGGCGTCATGGCAGGAGTTGCATTGCTCTCCGAGTGCACGTTTGTGTGGGTCATCCTGTTTGTGGCAGGCAAAACACGTTGACTTGGTTTCACGATGTTTTTTGTTTGGGTGGTGGCAGCTGTCGCAGGCCAATGCCTGGTGTGCTCCGGTTAATGTAAAATTCGTGTGATTATGCTTAAAAATGGCTGGATCCAGGCCGATGATGTCGGCATCTCGGCCTTCATGGTCTGTGTGGCAACTCTGACACGGGCTTGCGGTCGCGCTGGGTGAGATACCGTGATAGCCTTGTTGCTGCTTTCGATCCTTGGCTATGTCCTCATGGCAATTTAGGCAATTTTTAGACAACTCCTTTTTCTCAAAAGAGCTGTGACATTCTTCGCAGGTGGCTTCAATTTTGGCGTGACCTTCAATCAAGGGTCCGGGCATCAGGATTCTCTGTTTTAGCGATAAGCCGCTATTTGCCGTCCATCCAAGGGTGGGTAGCAGTGCCCAAACGATGCAGTGAATAAGTAGTGTTGGTTTCATGTTTTGACTACTGTATTAGTACAGGTGTACTACAAAAATATGGGTGGCGGCGGTCAATAACATGAGTGCAAAAATGGGCAGATGCACTACGTGCCATAGGGAAAAAAGCCGTTCGCACAGTTGTAAACTGGGCAGTTTGTTTAAAATACGTATCAGCGCTCCAATGTGTTGCTGGAGCAGTTTAGCCCGCGTTCTGTCTGCTTCGCTTTGCGCCTGGTGGGTGCTGTTCTTTTCAAGATGATTGAGAAATTTTTTAACGAAAAACAGCTCTTTTTTTGCGCTTCTGCGCTGTCTGAAAAGTTGAATCACGGACGCCTTTTTGGCTTGATTTTGAAAAATGGTATCGATGATTGCGAGCGCCTTGCTTTGGTTGAGCTGTTGCTGTTCTGTCAGGACGAAGGGAGTGGCAATTTCATTGAGTTGCTTAAATTCTTCGCGCAGTTGACCCAGTTTAATTTTTTCGCCGTAAAAATGAGTGCGTATGTTGCTGTATAAGTAGCGGCCAATTAAACCGCTGCCCGCAACAAGCAGCATGGATACGAGTGCCACGGTGCTGTTCAGTGAGCCAAGCGAAAAATTGCTGTGAAATATCACCAAGAGCGGGCCCACTACGCCCAGCAGCATATGAATTCGCAACCAAAATCTTGTGCTGAGTATGCCGCGCAGTGCTTTAAAGCGTTTGCGCATCGAATAAGTTAGCAATAAGAGCATCATGCTGCTGCCGATAATGCCGAGCCAATAGCCCAGGCCATTTTTTGCCGTAATGTAGTGGTATTGACTCATATGAGAACCCCATAAGAGAACCGCTATTATGCAAATAAGCCAGGCAGCGGAACCAAAGCTAAGGATCGCTTGTGTGAAGCGAGAGGGATGGAAAGAATGGTGTTGAGGCATTGCGTGGTTCGAGCCTTAGCGTGAGTTGCGTTAGCCTGATTTGGATTCATGTTCTGCCGCTGGGTGGTGAATCTGTCACAGGACCGTGTTCAAGATGTAAATGATAATCGTAACTATTTATTAATGGATGCGTGATGCAAGCGCTTGGTATTTCGATACTTTTAGACACTTTCATGTTGTTTGTAAGCGTTGTTCTGTTGTGGCGTCAGTATAGAGTATTTCCAATTTTCATCTAAAAATAAAGTATCTTGCTATGACAGTGTGAGGTGCGTCACGCCGAGTTCAGGATATATTGTCTATGCTTCTTTGAAAAGCGGGATTTATGCGCCTTAGCGCTCCGTAGTATTCAGATCTCGTAGTATACAGATCTTGTAGTATACAGATCCTGTCACCCATCCGTTTTGTGTGAATTTCATGTGAGTCAAGTTGTTATCTTTTTTGTCATTTATATCCTGCCCGTGTCGCTTGTGATGGGGCTCTATATCGCCTGGAGTCGAGCAAAGTCTCGTGCGGCGACGCGCCGTCTGGAGGAATCCATTGAAAGTGGCTTGTCGGAGCCAGCTTCCTTGCATCCTCACATTGATTCCAACCTGTGTTTAGGGTGTGGCGCTTGTGTAAGTGCTTGTCCAGAGGGAGAGATCCTCGGTCTAATCGATCGAAGAGCCCAATTGGTATCACCCGCGTCGTGTATAGGCCATGGCGCCTGTCAGCAAGCGTGTCCCGTCCGGGCAATCAGTTTGGTCTTTGGCACTGCCAAGCGTGGCGTTGAGATTCCCATGCTTTCGCCCGACTTTGAAACGAATGTCCCAGGTATTTTTATTGCGGGCGAGCTTGGTGGTATGGGTTTGATAAAGAATGCTATTTTTCAAGGCGTATCTGCTCTGCAGGCGTTAGCGAGTAAACACCTGAAGCCAGCGCATGATTTTGAGTATGATGTCGCAATTGTTGGCGCTGGTCCAGCGGGGCTGAGCGCCGGTTTGGCTGCTATGGAAAAGAAATTAAATTATATCTTGCTGGAGCAAGATACGGTGGGTGGTACGCTGGCGCATTATCCGCGGGGTAAAATTGTGATGACCAAGCCTGCGATATTGCCGCTTGTCGGGAAATTTCAGTTTAACGAAGCCAGCAAAGAACAGTTGATTGAATTTTGGCGAAAAGCCATTCGCAGCAGTGGCTTGCAAATAACAACACAGACACGTGTCGATGGCATCCAGACCAGTGGTTACGGTTTTAGTTTGAGCACGACACGGGGAGTGATTCGGGCAAGAACTGTACTGCTTGCTTTAGGGCGACGAGGCACACCGCGAACCTTGGGGGTCCCCGGCGAGGAACAAGGCAAAGTGGTGTATCGGCTTATTGATGCTGAGCAATACCGGGGTAAGCATGTGTTGGTGGTCGGTGGTGGGGATAGCGCTTTAGAAGCGGCGCTGAGCGTGGCGCGTGAGTCCGGCACAACGGTATCGATCTCCTACCGGAACGAGGCTTTTTCCCGCGCCAAGCCAAAGAATCGTGATGCCATGCAAGCCGCAATGGATAACAATACCCTACAGGCTTATCTGCGTTCGACGGTGAGGCGTATTGAACCCACGGCTGTTTGCCTTGATACCCCGGAAGGGGAAAAAAATATTCCCAACGATTACGTTATTGTCTGTGCGGGTGGTATTTTACCGAACCAATTTTTACAAGATGTATTTACAGGAGGCTAAGGCGGGGAATGCTGATGCGCAATATCAGGTGGCCAAGCTGTACGCGGCGGGTCTTGGGGTGGATCGTAGTGACCGTGCTGCCCGGCGTTGGTATGAGCAAGCAGCAGAGCAGCAACATGCTGCCGCTCAGTATAATTTGGCGTTGTTGGTGGCGCCAAGCGAGTCTGCGCGTGCGCAGCAATTGTTCCAGGCTTCTGCCGAATCGGGGTATGGTCCAGCGCTCAGCCATCTGCATCAACAGGAGTTAAAAAGCGATCAGCTCTCCGCTGCGTCGTCTGTCACAAGCATCGAAATCACTGAATTGGCAAAAGTGTTCTCCGCAGTAAAAAAGAATGATGTTCGGCAACTTAAAGCACTAAAAGACGCTGGTGTGTCTGTGCATCAGCGCGATCAATACGGTCGAACCGCATTGTATTTTGCGGTGCAGGCCAACGCGCGAGAAGCAATGGTGTGGTTGCTCTCGCAAGGCTTGGATCCTGCATTGCCTGATCAGTTTGGTATAAGCCCTTTGGCGCTTGCTGTCGATACGGATCAGGCGCCGTTATTTGAGTATTTGCTTACGCGCAGTAAGGGGGTGTACCCCGTGCTGGCTAATGGCGACAGCTTGCTGCATCAAGCGGTGCGGAAAAATAATAAAGCCATCATTCAGTTGCTGCTACAGCAGCCTATGAACATTAATGCGTTAAATAAAGACGGCTGGACAGCACTGGATATTGCATTGCACTTGGGCCATCAACAGACTGCGGCATTATTGCGTAAAAAGAAAGCCACTGTCGGCGCGGGCTGGCAACACGCGCCGACTGCTGATGTGCGGCAGGTTGCCATGCAGTTGAAACGTACCGCTGCGCAAGGTCAATTTACCCCTGCTGAGGCGGCGATACTCAATAGTAATTTGCCCTTGTTGCTGCGCTTGATCAACACTATGGGCAACGATGCGCTAAATCAGGTTCAACCGAGTGGACAGACTTTGTTGGGCCTTGCGGTTCAACAAGGGAACGACAAAATCGTCGCCGCGCTTATTGCGCAGGGTGCTTCGCCCAACATCGCTGGCGCATTTGGTGTAACGCCAGTAATGATTGCGGTGAAGCAGGATAAGCCAGCACTCCTGAAAAAGCTGATTGCGGCAGGGGGGGATGTACTGGCGAAGGATGCTAAAAAACGGGATGCGATTGATCACGCCATACTGACAGATAATACGCCGATAATGACTTATTTGATCAATGATCTCGATCGTCCTCTGCCAACGCAAGCACTCGCTGATTATTTATTGCTGGCGACGAAATACGGGCGTGTCGATGCGATAAAACTGATTGTCCGGGGCCGAAAAGCCTTAGAGCGTCGCGATGGTAATCAGCGTAATGCGATTTGGTATGCTTGCCAAAGTGGTTTGGCGGATATCATTCCCGATCTTATCCACGCTGGTGTTAACCCACATACGATTGACAGCAGTGGGCAAAGTTCCTTGACGGTAGCGGCGAGTTCGGGTTGTTTGACTTGTGCGCAAAAGCTCTCGCGTTATAACACCGTTGATCATCAAACCAAGGCGGGCGCCACTGCACTTATGATTGCTGCACAAAAAGACAACAGTCAATTCGTTCAATGGCTGTTGCAGCAGCAGGCGGATATTGAGTTGCATGATCGGTCCGGAAACACAGCGCTGATGCACGCGGTGCAAGCGAGGGCAAAAAAGCCGGTGGAGCAATTAGCGCAAGCTGGTGCGAATGTGTCGCGCAAGAATCACCTGGGTTTATCAGCGCTGGATATGGCAAAAGAATCAACACCAGAGCTTTATGAAATCTTGAAAAAGAAAAAGATCTCTCCATTTTTTTAAGCGTGCAAACGCAAACGGGACACACTCTTGGCTCATTTAAACAGGCATCTCCAGCAAATGTTTGCTGCTGCTTTGGCGTGACCGCTAACGCATTGATGCATGA
>JARRRL010000209.1:0-4745 GCA_037380725.1 Gammaproteobacteria bacterium
GAAGGCCACCACAAGACCGGCCACCCAGCCGACCACACCCATCATCAGGCTTTCCAGAGCCAGATTGTCGACACCGGTGAAAACGTCAAACCGGCCGCCGAAACGGTTGATCACCCATTCTTCGAAGCTGCGCTCATCCTTGTATGGGCGCACCTGCCACTTGATGTAGCTCAGGACGATGGCGACAGCCAGGCGATCACTGTGGAACAAAGATTTCATCTTGAGTGCTGGCGAATAGGTCTGCAGAGGCGAGGTGTTGGTATGCTATTCGTTGATGAACACCAAAATTTGGGAGCGATACGCTAGTTTGGGCGAATGTGCGGAGTAAGGCGTATACCCAGGTCATGGGATCTAATTGCTCGTTAAAGCGAACCGTATGGGTGCGTAGCCCCGTTCGCAGCTTGTCGATGTCTGCGATGAGTACCTTATTGGCCAAAACCGTGTGAATGACCCGCTCCAGTCGGCGCCATACCAGATCTTTTTGTGCGACGGTGTAACGGTTCCAGTTCACCACTTCGTGATGAAACCGGTTGCATCCTCGGCAAACCGCGTCGCCATATATGGTGGAACATGTGCCGATACACGGTGTCTGAATAGTGCGATATTGCTGTGACATCATAAATCGTGTTCAATAGCGTGGCCTGTGGCCATTACATTATAGTGTATGGATAGTGTATGGGTTGTGTGTGAGCCGTGTACTGGCTGCGCGCGAGCAATGCAAATCGCAACTCCATTTTCGTTGAACAGTGGATCTTAGTTGAGATGGTGTTGTAAATGCAATATTCACGTTACTTTGGTGTAGAATTCAGTAGCGTGCCGTGTCGGTATTATGAGCTGGTAAAACGTGACACAGTGAAAATCGGCACAATGAAAATCAACAGTTAAAGGAGGATTGGATGTTGTCATTGGTGAAAGAGGTGTCTGTACTGAATGGCTTGAACGAGCAAAGCCGCATCAAGCCTGCACACTGGTTCCGCGGGATCATGGTGGCTTCTGTGCTGTCGTGTGTGGGGTTGGTGGGTTGTACGACTGATCCGTATACGGGTGAAAGAAAAGCCAGCAAAGCCGCGATTGGTGCAGCCGTAGGTGCGGCAGTGGGTGTGGCAACTTCCAGTAAGTCCGATCGCAAAAAGGGTGCGGTGATTGGGGCCGTCGTTGGGGGAAGCGCCGGTGCTTACATGGACAACCAAGAGCGCAAATTACGCGAACGATTGCAGGGAACGGGCGTGAGTGTGACGCGTGATGGCAGCAATATTTATCTGAACATGCCGGGTAATTTGACCTTTGAAGTGGACAGTTCGAATATTCGCTCAAGTTTTTACGAGGTGTTGGAAAGTGTGAATTTGGTATTTAAGGAGTTCAAAAATACTCAAATTCAAATTTCAGGCCATACCGATTCTTCAGGTTCTGACAGTTATAATAAAAATTTGTCGGAGCAACGCGCGAACAGTGTGCTGCGCTATTTTACGGCTAAGGGTTTGAGCGCTTCGCGGTTTTACGCGGTCGGTTATGGCGAGTCAAGACCCATTGCGGATAACGCTACACCGGAAGGGCGTGCTAGGAACCGTCGTGTGGAAATCGAGATCGTGCCTGCTGGTGTGTAAGCGATGTGTGTCGTAATCTATAAAATGTCGTAAAACGTGTCGTAATCTGAAGTGACACCATGCGTGGCGGCCAAAAGCCTACTCCGTGCGTTTTGAGTCGGCTTTTGGTTTATGTTGTGATCGAGCTGTGTCGAGCGTGTGCCTCGGTGGCCTCTGAATCAATGTTTAAAAAAAGCCGCTAATACCTGTCGCGTTTCGTCGGTGGCCAGTTGCGCCATAAACTGAGTGGTTTCGTGGTTCATGCAGTCCAGAATGGGCTTGGTTTGTTTGTTTTTCATGAGTTGTTTGCTCAATCGCAATGCGTTGGCGGGTTTCTTGGCGAGGGTATTGGCGAGGTCTTGCGCGGTTTCTGTGACGCGTTCTGGACTGACCACCCGGTTAGCCAGACCCCAACTGAGTGCCGTGTGGGCATCAATTTCACCACCCAATAATAGCAATTCGGCAGCGCGTTGGTGTCCGAAATACTGAGGCATGAGCCAGGACGAGGCGGCTTCGGGGCATAAACCCAAATCAACAAAAGGGACTTTCAGACGTGCTGTTTCACCCAGTACGACCAGATCACAATGCAGCAACAAAGTGGTGCCAATGCCAATGGCGGGGCCGTCTACGCCCGCTACAATGGGTTTGGTGAGTGTGGCCAAGCTGTGCAAGAAGTCTAACACCGGTGGTGTTTCGGACGTGCTGCCGTCGAGCATGCCATTCAAAAAATCGTGAATATCGTTTCCCGCTGTGAAAATATCGGGTGCGCCGAGTAGGATATGGGCACGTATCTGCTCATCCGCTTCGCCAGCGCGCAGGGCAGTGCTCATGCTTCGATACATCCCCAACGTTAACGCGATTTTTTTCTCCACACGGTTAATTTGAATCGTTTGTACACCTGAATCGCAGTGAATTCGAATATAATCGTCGTTCACAATTCCTCCCGTTCAATGGCGCGAGTTAATATATGGAGATTTGATGTACGCATTTGCTCAGTGTCGGCGACTAGCCTTTTTTTCGAAAAATGGGTGATGACATTTCATCGTCCTGGTTCTCGTCCTCTTCGTCAAGTGGGGCCAAAGATAATGACGATACATTGGTTGACGACTTGCTTGAGGGAGCATTGGTGTGAGAGGGTGAGGTGGGAGTGGGTCGTGAGGACGTGCTTTGTTTTTTGGCGTTTGGGTCTGTGCTGGGGGCTGAGGTGTTGTTGACGGAGTTTGGTTTTTCGTCCAAATTGATGCGCAGTCGTAAATTGTTTTTCGAGTCTGCGTTTTTTAAGGCTTCTTCCTCAGAGATGTGTCCGGATTTGTAGAGACGGTACAAGGCGGCATCAAAGGTCTGCATACCTTGCGCTTCCGATTTGAGCATCACTTCTTTGATGGAATCGGCTTGCCCGTTTTTGATCAAATCACACACACGCGGTGTGCCCAATAAGACTTCAACGGCGGCGGCGCGCTTGCCATCAATGGTGGGGACGAGACGTTGGGAAATAATGGCTCGTAAATTCAGAGATAAATCCAGAAATAATTGTTTGTGACGCTCTTCAGGGAAAAAATTCACGATGCGATCGATGGCCTGATTGGCGTTGTTGGCGTGTAGGGTTGATATGCACAGGTGTCCGGTTTCTGCAAACGCAATGGCGTGCTCCATGGTTTCCGCCGTGCGAATTTCGCCGATGAGGATGACGTCCGGTGCTTGACGCAGGGTGTTTTCCAAGGCGTCTTCATAGGAATTGGTGTCCACACCCACTTCGCGTTGATTGATGATGGATTTTTTGTGATGATGTAAAAATTCAACCGGATCTTCAATGGTAATGATGTGGCCACTGCTGTGCGTGTTGCGGTGATCAATTAAGGAGGCCAGAGAGGTTGATTTGCCCGACCCGGTTCCACCCACAAATAAGACGAGACCGCGTTTTTGCATGACCACTTCTTTCAGGATGGGGGGTAAATTCAGCGAACGAAAAGAAGGGATTTCAGTTTTTATGGCGCGAATGACCATGCTGGTTTCGTGGCGCTGTTTGAAAATATTAACTCGAAATCGACCGATATCCACTAGTCCTATAGCCAAATTGCATTCGGGTTTTTCTTCGAATTGTCGGCGTTGTTCGTCGTCCATGATAGAGAGTGCGATGTTGTGAACGTGTCCTTTGCACAAAGGCTGCTCAGAGAGCGGCACCATATTGCCGTAGATTTTTGCGGAGATGGGCGCACCGGTTGAGAGAAACAAATCGGATCCATCTTTTTCAATCATCAGTTTGAGATAATCTTGAAATTCCATTCTGGACTCCTGAAAGAGATCACGTTGTGTGGGAAGTGAACGGATCACCGCCGGTGGTTTGGGCGCTCCTCATTCAGTTCGCGCCTCTCAGTCCGCGCCTCAGTTAAGCAAGACGATGCCCGCACAGCGTATTTGGGTATCGTGTGCTGGTGCCTTTTGGTTCGAGCAGTGATTCATGTCTTGGGCCGTAAAACCTGGAAATGGTTTGCTTATCTGGATGTTACCAGAGTGAGGTAAACCGTCATCCAAACGCCGGTCTAATCCCCACAGTGTGTCGGCGGGGATGTTTGTGCCCAATAAGAGTTGATTGCTTTCCATGAGGGTATGAATGCCATATCGATCGTAACGGAGTACCATGCCGTCGCCCCAACTGTTGTTCAGGCAGCGTGTTATCTGGCACGCACCGGGTTTCATGGATACGGGTTTGCTTTCAAATTGAATGGGCTTCAAGAGTCCAGCGTCAATCAGATGCGCCCACGCTTGGCCTTGTTCGACATCCGTATCAATGCGTCCATTGCCATTTCCGTTTTTCAAATCGGAGTCAATGTATACGGAAGCGTAAGCAAAATCGCCGGGGACAGCGTGAAATTGTTCGTCAAAGGCGCGCCACGCTTGGCGTACGGTGATCACGCGCTCTTCTAGAAAATCGATCTTTGCGGTTTCAATCAAGCCTTGGCTGAGGGTAAAACCATGGTGCGCCAGCGTAATAAGGGCAAGCAACACGAAGCCGTCGATCAAGCCAAGTCTTGAATCGGATCGTATAGTCTCCTCGTTTTGTGTGATCTCCTCTTGGAAGATCGCCGCATCCTGAATGTCCTGTGACGGTCCACTTGGGGAGGTTGAGGCGTTTGAAGCAGTAGAATCTTTTGGCGTTACAGA
>JARRRL010000210.1:0-4740 GCA_037380725.1 Gammaproteobacteria bacterium
ACCGCAGCGCTAGAAGAATTAAATAAATCTATGGATAAGCCGATCGAAATACGGCAATGCAAATATTTGAATAATGTGATTGAGCAAGACCATCGTCCAGCCAAAGAGAAAATGCGTCAAGCCAAGGGTTTCAGAAAATTTCACTCGGCCCACGAATACGATTCGTGGCGCTGAACTCTGGCGAATGCTGAAAAAAGGCCAGCATGTTTTGGGAGGTGATGAGTCTCCCGTAGCCTTGTTCTATGCGTTAACTGCGTAATCTGTCGAAAAGAGCTGGCTACCCTTATTCGGCGAATTTTTTGCGACAGAACCACGTATAAGATCTGTTTAATGAGAGCTAGTGAACAGTTGTTAATGCTAAAGCAAGCAACAACTGTTCACATTTCTTGAATACAACTTAAAATTTATCTGTATGTCGACGTGATTTTCTGACGCGCGCGAAACCGCTCATAATAAGCCCAATACCTAACAAAGCTAAAATATTCGGTTCAGGAATATGAACAACACAACTTGGGTCACTTGGATCTTTATCACAACGGTCCGCGCTCCTAAATCCTGCTATGGCATCTATTTCTGGATCTGCATCATCCGCACTTAAAGAAATCTGACTTGTCCGTATACCGTAATACTGATATGCGTTATCAAATACATATTCACGGGTGTATGAATTAATTACACCAAATTCGGCACTTCCCCCTCGATAAACAACTGTCGGATCTGCACCTGCAAATGTATACGTAGGTTTGCCTGCACCGCCGCCATTGATATCATAACCGATTACATCTGAAAGTAGGATAAAGTCATCGCCGTTATGACTTCCCCACACACTGTATTCCATTAAATCCTGCGCAACAAAATCCGTTGATACTGGGCCTCCAGCATAATGATCTTGATGGGTATAAAGACGCATGCTATCGAGCGCTACACCCATATCCCAAATCATCATTGCAAACCCGGCGTCTCCACGGTTGGCAATACCATCTGTAAGATCAGCTTGTGCGCCAAGGTCATAAGTGTAGGTGCGAGCGCCATTAAGCGCATCTCCCGCATTATTTAATGAACTCCCCCCCACACCCGCTACCGATGAATGACTTCCGCCAATTTGGTGGTCACCAAATATTAAGGAACTGTCGACTGGAGCCACATTATCTAGGTAAATAGGTGCTGCGTTTGCAGCGAGAGATGAAAATAGGGTACAAATAAAAAATCGTTTTTTTCATGTCAAAAATCCTTCTTAAATTGTTCGTTATTTGTATTGAAATTACTCATAACAACCACTTAATGTGTAATGCGTGTTGCTAGAAACTAGACCAAGCAATTATTGTACCAAAAAATTAAAACATAAATACAACAACATGTTACGCTTTTTATTAGTTCAAAAACGTAAATAAATATTGATTTTTCCTTTTCGTGAATAATGGATAACAGGAATAAATCAGGGGTTTCTTTCGAAACCAGAAAAAATACTTAATATTTTCATTTAGTTATGTCGCTGCTGGCATAATCTATTTAATGTAAAAAAATCCGACGGTAGTCGATTCTGTCGCAAAAACGAAGGAATCGAGGTACGGTCATCTATCACTTAGCCACTTGCAGACACCATCAGACAAATAATGATCATATTTAACGGAAGGCGCTTTCCAAAGAACATCCTGTTAACCTGTGTTCGCTGGCACTTGGCTTATCAATTGAGCTACCGTGACATTGAAGAAATGATGGCGGAACGTGGTACACAAGTGGATCACAGCACCATACAGCGCTGGGTCGATCAATACGCTCCTTCAACTTGAGGTTGAGGCTGAATTCACGTAGAAATGGAAGCGATCTGCGGGTTCCCGCTGGCGCATGGATGAGATGTACATCAAAGTTAAAGGGGAATGGAAATATCTCTATCGAGCTGTCGACAAATCCGGGAACACCATCGATTTTTTGTTGACCGCAAACAAGATAAAAAAACGGCTCTGTGATTTTTTAAGAAGGCCATAGGCACTGCTGGAGAACCGGAATTAGTCAACATTAACAAAAGTGGCGCTAACACTGCAACGCTAGAAGAATTAAATAAATATATGGATAAGCCGGTCGAAATACGGCAATGCAAACATTTGAATAATGTGTCTGAAAAAGACCATCGACCAGTCAAAGAGCAAATGTGTCAAACCAAGGGTTTCAAAAAGTTTCACTCGACCCACAATACGATTTGTGGCGTTGAACTCTGGCTAATGCTGAAAAAAGGCCAGCATGTTTTGGGAGGTGATGAGTCTCCCGCAGCCTTGTTCTATGCGTTAGCTGCGTAATCTGTCGAAAAAAGCGTGATCAGTCCCTCCATAACATGATAACTCTCGACGAGATCAAGTTTTTCCGGTGCTAGGTACAGGCATTCAAGAAATGCCCGCTCCGGCGAGGATATGCGAACCGAGTACGTTTTTTCTTCATAATCGATCAGCCCTATATCAATTGGTAAAAGTCCTGTCGAAATGTATTCGATGGCTGAACCCCAATCATGATTTCTAAACCAGGCCGGAAGCTTAGTTTTCGTCGGCGAAAACAACTGGATTTTTTCTGATCTCAAACGCACATAATGCGCCAACCCTTTGAGTGACAGAGCCGTCATAGCCCCGGCATGAATTGGCGCTTTAAGATGGTGTTGCAGGGCATAAAGTCCCCCAGACCAGCTGACATTGTCGTCCGGTTTCACAAAGGCCCCCGCGCCAATTGACACCAACCAACCGCTTCGGCGGTAATAGGCTTGTAAATCTCTCGATATGCCTTGTCGCTCAAGCCAGGAGGCCACGCAAACCGTTCCT
This sequence comes from Gammaproteobacteria bacterium, assembly GCA_037380725.1. Classification (GTDB taxonomy): domain Bacteria; phylum Pseudomonadota; class Gammaproteobacteria; order Pseudomonadales; family JANQJO01; genus JARRRL01. The sequence continues at coordinate 2,805 of JARRRL010000210.1, forward strand.
TGTTTGTGCGCGGATAGCATTTTCCTTATTTTTTGCTCTGATTTTGTAGTCATACTACATATATCATATATTTTTTAATGAATGGCAACTAATTTCTATACTCCGGCAATCTGACGACGAATCACGAAAATTGATCAGATAGTATTCGGATAATTGATTGAAAATCAATCGCATTGTGTGATAGGGCAGCCTGTTTTTCTTATAATTCCCTGAAAAACAATCTGAAGTCATGTGTGACAAGGGCCTTAAAAACCCGACGCAGCGCCGCATTTATCCACATCAACCTTGCATAAGTTTGTGTATAAAGCCTGCATATGCGCCCGCACACGCTGTTTTTTGCCGTGTGATCACAGATGATCATTCCACGAACAAACCATGGGCTAAATCCACCCAGCTGCTTGGCCAGTGAATCTCAGCGCATGGCGGGTGAGAGACCTTGAGCCCGATGCGCCCGGTGCAGTGCATCGGGCTTAATCGTTTACGCGACCGCAGCAACAGACGCAATAAGCGACCGCCGCTGATGATCTTAATGCTCGCGTGATTGAATAAACGCGCGCCCTTCCCGGTTTCCCCCGTATGGATTTAGAAAAAAATCTATTTTAATCAATTTTTCAGAACTTCTGATTATATTCTTCCATACCATGTAGAGCGCCCACCACCATGTCGAACCAAAAGCCCTTTTTCTACTAGAGACTTAAATGTAGATTTCAAGGTATTAGGGCTCGCACCTACATCCCTTACCATATCGCCTGTTGTCACGCGTCCATGATCACGAACATAATCCAGTATCTGAATGGCAAGATCGGATAGCTCAGCAACCGCTTTTTTCTCTTTCTCAATTTTTACTGAAAGTCGCTTTTTCTGCTGTTGCATCGATCGCATGAAAAATAATAACCATGGCTGCCAGTAAGGCGCATCACTGCGTAAGGTTTCTTGTGTTTGCCGTAAGGCCAGATAGTATTTTTCTTTATTACCTTCGACAATGCTTTCCAATGAAGCGTAAGGCACATAGGCATAGCCGAACTGCAAAAGCAGTAGTGTCGTTAGCACTCGACTCAAACGACCATTACCATCTTGAAAGGGGTGAATTTCCAGAAATATTACAATAAAGATAGCAGTGATAATGAGCGGGTGAAGCCGACCTACTTCTTTGACTTCACTAAACCAAGCAATCAGTTCCTGCATGCGTCTAGGTGTATCAAACGGGCTGGCCGTTTCAAACACAACGCCAACCATATTCCCGTTGGCATCAAAGGCTCCCACGTCATTGCGAAGCTTCTTATATTCACCACGGTGACGTATATCTTTATTACTGAATTGAAGCAAATCTCTGTGAAGTTGTTTAATGAAGTTTTCAGTGATGGGGATGTCTTGCCATGCAAGAAACACTGTTTCCATAACCTCGGCATAGCCTGCGACCTCTTGCTCATCACGAGTTTCAAACTTCTTTATTTCGAGTTTACCAAGCAGTTTTTCAACTTCCTGGTCACTGAGCTTACTACCTTCAATACGAGTCGATGATCCAATGCTTTCTATCGTGGCTACACGTCTTAGCGCCGTTAACCGCTTTGGTGCTAATGTACCCAGCGCCAACCATGCACCCTTGAACTCATCGATTTCGGCGATGAGGGAAAGTAGTTCAATGGTGATTTGAATAGATTCTGTTTTGATCATGCCGGAATATATACCGGATTATACCGGAATAGGCAATAACTCTTTGATCTTATAAAGCGACCGTTTGATGGGACTATTTCATACAAGTGCGTAAGCCTCTCGGTATCACCCACAAACAACTTAAACCGCGCGCAACGGACAAACAAAAACGCAACTTTTTCCGCTTGCCCAAAACAGCCTGGCCAGTACAATCATCGCTTTACGCTTAGGAACGGCCATGCCCCCTTCGGTTTTTTTATGCCACAGCTCGCAGGATAAAGAC
>JARRRL010000211.1:0-882 GCA_037380725.1 Gammaproteobacteria bacterium
ATATTTTCTCGCATTGTCGAAATAGCCTGTTGGTACGTTTTCGCACCAAAAATCGCCGTCCCCGCCACAAAGGTATCAGCGCCAGCACGCGCAATGTCACCAATATTTTCAGTCGTCACACCGCCATCAACCTCCAAACGGACCGGGCGATCGATCGCATCAATACGCGCACGCACACGACGAATTTTTTCGATTGTACTGGGAATAAATGTTTGCCCACCAAAACCAGGATTCACGGACATCAACAGCACCATATCCAGTTGTTCAATCGTGTAATCCAACACGTTCAAGGGCGTTGCCGGGTTCAACACCAATCCCGCCTGCGCACCGCCGCTTTGAATCAACTGAAGACTGCGATCCACGTGCTGAGACGCTTCCGGATGAAACGTAATGATGCTCGCGCCCGCAGCCAAAAACGACTCAATTAACGCATCCACGGGTGTTACCATCAAATGAACATCAATCGGCGCTGTCACGCCGTACGATCGCAAAGCTTTACAGACCATCGGTCCGATCGTCAGATTCGGTACATAATGATTATCCATCACATCAAAATGAATCACGTCAGCACCCGCTGCCAATACCGCATCCACTTCTTCGCCTAATCGAGCAAAATCAGCGGCGAGAATGGATGGCGCAATCCAATAATCGTTCATAGGAACGGACTCCTGTTATCGTGTTGCTTGCTAAAGATGAATCGCTAACCGTACCACACACAATTCGAATGTACGGCGCTCACTGCACCAAATAAGATCTTAAATGGAACTATGCTATACACAGGAAGACTTCTTTTCGTCACCTGTAGACGACATCATTCATGATATCACAGCAACAGCACATCAGCCGTTTGTCCAATGATGCGTCCACGCACATAAATCGATT
>JARRRL010000211.1:962-5691 GCA_037380725.1 Gammaproteobacteria bacterium
GCCACCTTGCGGCTTACCCTGACAGCCTCACTCTTATTACTCAGTCTCTCGCTGTCCACCGCAAGTCCTTCGTCTTCCCCACCATCACCTTCCCAAGCATCGTCTTCCCCGCCCTCACCCGCTGCCATTCGATCCCCATTTGAACAAGCGCTCGACACGGAGCAACGTCATTCAAAGGATTTAATGCTCTATGTTCACGACACCAGCAACCGAGAATGGATCACGAGCGACGACGGCACACGCTTTTTAAGTCTTTATCAGGCCGATCAAACGGGAGACGATCGCGGCTTAGTGGTGCTGCTGCCTGGTCTGCAACAACACCCCGCGTCGTCTCAGATCTTAAACACGTTTCGCCTACAACTGCCACAACAAGGCTGGTCAACACTGAGCGTCTCTTTACCCAATGATCCAGACCTGATCGAGGGGAGCTTAGCCGCACAACAACAACAACAACAATCAGATCAACAATCAGATACGGCATCAACGGTAACGCCTACGCCAGAACAAGACGCCACCTTGGAAGTCCCACCCTTCCCCTCGCTCACCGTTTTACTCGAACATTTCACAGCGCGTTTACGTGCAACGGCAAATAAAATTCAAGAAAAAAATGCCCAATCCGTTCACATTGTCGCCTTCGACATCAGCGCCTTGTGGCTTTTCGAATCGCTCGACGCGGGATTGAGTATTCCGAATTTACAAGCCATTGTCATGATCGATGGGTTCCAGCCGTCCACGTATACCCACATCAATTTAATTAAAGCCAGCATCAATAGTTCTTATGCACTGTTCGACATCGCCCACAAACACCCGCAAGCCATTTATCAATCACACTTACGCGCCATTCGCGCCAAGCAAAAGGATCGTCAGCATTATCGCCATTTCGTAATGCGGAACCGTGGATTTATCCGATCGGATGAAACGCAGATTGACCAAGGTCGGCTCGTCAATATCGTTCAAAGCTGGCTTCGCAACAACCAAACAAACCAACAAAACGAATAAAAAGTGATAAAACAATTAAGGCTTCGGGTCATGTATCGGTTTTCGGATTTAATTTAAGGCAGATGATAAAAGCAAAAAAAGACTGCTTAAATTATACTTCCTATACCCCTCTTTTCACTAGACGCATATGTCGAGTTCGTGGACATATGCCTCACGATTCTTTCTAAACTTTATGATCTCAGCTTCAGGATTTCTCATGTATGAGCGAATAAAGGCCTCAGTGATCAGCCATCTATGCTCAGGATTCTTGAAAGCGCCGCCACGCCTATTATCAAGATGTATACGACGCAACCTACTTCCAATATCAGCCCTCTGAGCAAACGAAAGTTTTTTATCTTCTAAACATTTCGCTAAGCTTTTCGCAACAGCTGTAACGATATTTTGGCTGGGATGACGTATAAAATAAGCCGAGTAAACTATGCTTGGATGGAGGACTTCACTATTAATCCGAGCCAGTATGCTCTTTTCAGCTGTTTTAACAACCAACGGATCAGAATGAGTGGCATAACGACGAAACTTTTTAGCAAATCTTAACCTTTCATTTCTATCGCCTTCAGGTTCCTTCTCCCTTAGGATATCATATCTTATTCTGGCAGATCTTAGTGCTCCTGAGTCATTGACTGCATTACGCATATCTTTGGAAACACTCGCCAACATGGGAATCGCTTTCTCAGCTTCAGAGCTGCTCGACACAAAATGATCGTTAATTAATTTTATTTTAAGATCATTCGGCAATATTGAAAAATAATCTTTATTGACATGCCCAACAGCAGCTACAGAAGCGTTCGAGCTAGAGATCATTTTTAATTTTCCTCTTTCAAAGACACAGCAATAAAACACAGCAATAAAACACAGCAATAAAACATAGCCATAGAGCCATCCCGGCCATTAACCAAGATCACTCAAAACTAAATCCAAATTTTTACCAACTGATCAAAAGCAGTTTCTCAAATATTATAAACACATCATTATGATGATTCGATGACAAAAGATGCTTTTATGGCATCATTCAGGCGTCCCTGGCAAGAATTGAGCGGCGAGCGGCAGAAGACAAGCTACCTGATTGGTCGCAGTCTGGCCTGATACGATCAATCATATAAAACCATTTACTGCGCTATTAGCGTAACTCAAGTTTGATACCAACCAAAAACAACTTTAAGCTCTTTGGCCAGTGAGTTGACTGATCTCATATTCACAATTCGTTTGGTTTCGCGATCTGAATTATAAAGCACTGAGGGGAGGGGGAGGAATCCCTAAGCAATTGCTTTTATTTTATAAATATGGTTTTGTCCTATCCATAACAACAGACCCCACGGAAATTAGTTTTTTTATTTTCTATACACCATGCTCAAGGCTATGCTCAAGCGTCGCTCTCACTTATTGGGGCTTCAAAAAATCGCACAATCAGATCACCCACCTCATCATCATGCACGGCTTGATCCAAACTCGCCCACGCACGCTCGACGGTATGCGCCGCCATAAGGGCTTGACGAGCGCGTAATCGTTCACGCGCAAACGCCGCCGTTATTTCCGGGTGTCCTTGAAGCGTAAACACACGCCGATCCACGCCAAAAGACTGGATCGGACAAAACGCATCCGTCGCGTAACGCGTCGCACCGGCGGGTAAAGCCGTCACTTGATCTTGATGACTAAAAATCAGACTACAATGCTGCATCCAGCTAGGTGGCGCAGCTGCGTCAGCGGTATGCCAGGGCGGACTATGGATAAACTGAAACGTGCGCACGCCAACGCCCCAACCGCGATCAGAACGCTGCACTTGTCCCCCTAAAGCCTGCGCAATGAGCTGATGCCCAAAACAAATCCCACATAGCTTACGTTTCGCGCGAAAACACGCTTGAACCCAATCAGACAAACGCGCAATCCATGCCTCATCCTCGTAACAACTTTTTCCACTTCCACCGATCACCCAGCCATCGCACGCCTCAAGCGACGCGGGAAACTGATTTTGCGCCACTTCGTAGAGTTCAAAGTGCCAATCGCGCGGACAAATACGCCGAAAATACCCTTCAAAAAGAACCCGATACTGAGATTGATAGCCATCGGGGACGCCATCAAAATGGTAAGCGTTTAATAAACCAATTTTCACTATCGCCCCCTACGCCTGTTTAAGCCCTCACTCCCCTCTCCGCGCAATCGCTCCAAGAATCCGCTCCAAGAATCCGATGCTGATCGACAGCACGAGCGCAATACCCTTACCATGATGCATTTTGAACTTTGCTGTCAACGCATTTGACATCGAATGCGCGCACCCACGCCTTTTTGAAACGCCGTCGCTCTCATCGCGCTGGCCAACATCCGTGAACGATGCATCACATCTTTCTCGGCTTCTCGAATAAGATTATCGCCGAGCTTGTTTTGAGCTGATAAAGCTTCTTCTTTAAGAATCCGCTCACATTGTCGCCTTCGACATCAGCGCCTTGCGGCTTTTCGAATCGCTCGACGCGGGATTGAATATTCCGAATTTACAAGCCATTTATCCATCACACTTACGCGCCATTCGCGCCAAGCAAAAGGGTCGTCAGCATTATCGCCATTTCGTGATGCGGAACCGTGGATTTATCCGATCGGATGAAACACAGATTGATCAAGGTCGGCTCGTCAATATTGTTCAAAGTTGGCCTTGTAACAACCAAATAAACGAATAAAACAATGCCTCCGCGTTTACGATTGCGTTAAAGAGCTCGCGTCCTGATTTTGTCCAATCACCATCACCGTCATGTTGTCTTTCGAGCAAGACGCATTCTTTATCACAGCGTCGGCGGCAGTTTGCCAGTTTTGTTTACCATGGGTACGGACACATTTCGCCACCTGCATTCGACTCCCCACTTCAAACGGACCATCACAAGCCAAAATCAGCGTATCAGTGGGCCGCCAATCAACACAAGTTATTTTAGGTCGAGCGCTTATTCCTTTTGCAGAGGCATCCCCAATAGCGCGAGCCACAGCAAGCCCGCCAATCAAAACACCCATTTCATTATAATGCGCCACACGCCCGAAAGTAATATATCCACCTCGTTTTTCAACGGATGTTTTAAATTTCTCCACACTGGGTTTCGCATCAGAGGTCAAAGCCACTGTCTCATCTGAACGCAGCAAAACGGCCCTTGAGTCTCCGGCGCTGGCCGTCCACAGCTTACCATCAATAATAAGTGAAAAAAGTGCCGTTGTGCCCACCGTTACTAAATCCGGGTGTTCTTGATTAAACGCGTCATTCAATTTTACAAAGGAAAGCTTCAGTGCATTCCAAATATCCGATTTCGACATGGCCTGAGCGGTGTTTTCTGAGCATCTTTTTTGCAAATGCATTTGCAGCGTACCCGCAATGATTCCAGGCATTTTACGCTTAGCGTATTCCGCCGCCTCAACACCACCATGACCATCGTAAACGGCAAAATAGGGTATAGTATACTCGCCGCATTTCAACTGATCCGCGGCATGCTGGTCTTCCATACTGGTTCGCTTACCCTGTGTAGATGCGACACTGATATTAAAATCTGCCACAGTCGGCGTTTCTCGCTCGTTTCCTGACACACCACCGTTGTCGGCGGATTCCAAAACTGATGACCAATTCTCATTATCGCTCTCTGCATTCATTTCGGTTTTAGAACAATCACGTCGCGACGATTTGCCAAGACAAGCGCCATGATTCAAACACGAGCGCATATCTGGTCGCGCACGCCAGACACGAGGCACATTAAACCACTTATTT
>JARRRL010000212.1:0-4723 GCA_037380725.1 Gammaproteobacteria bacterium
TGCGAGGTGCCTATTAGCTTTTCTGATGCGGCTTTGGGGGGCGAATTGGAAGTCCCGACGCTGGAAGGGCGGGTTAAATTGAAAATTCCTGCTGAAACCCAAACGGGCAAATTGTTTCGCTTGCGAGGAAAAGGGGTTACCCCGGTTCGGGGGGGCGCGCGCGGGGACTTGTTGTGTCGCGTTGTGTTGGAGACACCGGTGAATCTAAATAAACACCAAAAAGAGTTGCTCAAAGAGTTTCACCAGTCCTTGCAAGAGAGCGCCAGTGGTCAGTCGCCTCGGCAGTCTTCGTGGTTTGAAGGTGTGAAAAATTTCTTTGATGACATGAAACTGTGAGCGTCTGCTGTCGAATTTGTTTTTGATTTTGCTTTCGTTGGGAACGTCGGGAAATAGGAGAACGTCATGAGTCAGGTGGGCTCGTCGCGCGGCGACACCATTCGTATTGCGATTGCCGGTGCGAGTGGTCGCATGGGACGGCAATTAATCGCTGGGGTGTTAGCGCATGACCGGTACACCTTAGTGGGTGTGTCAGATCGTGTGGAGTCTGAGTTTCTGGGTTGTGACGTTGGAACTTTATGTGGCACTCCGCCGCAGGGTGTGGTGGTCAGCGACGATTTGGCGCAGGTGCTGCGTTCCGCCGATGTCTTGATTGATTTTACAAGACCGGAAGCGACCGTGGCGCACGTAGCGGCATGTGTTACGCATCAAGTGGCTGCGGTGATTGGTACAACGGGCTTGTCGGAAGCGGATATCACAACGCTGAAACAGTGTGCTGAGCGGACGCCACTTGTGTGGGCTCCGAACATGAGTGTCGGTGTAAATATTACATTTCGTTTAATCGAATTGGCCGCCAAGGCACTGGGCGAAGAATACGATATTGAGATTGTCGAAGCGCATCATCGGTATAAAGTGGACGCACCTTCGGGAACCGCTTTAAAGATGGGCGAGGTGGCGGCCATTGCATCAGGGCGCGATTTTAAATCAGCGGCTGTGCTGAGTCGGGAAGGCATTACGGGCGAGCGTCGCAAAGGTTCCATTGGTTTTGCTACCGTGCGCGGTGGGGATGTGGCCGGTGAGCACAGCGTCTTGTATCTTGGAGAGGGTGAACAAATTGAAATTACGCATAAGTCTCGTGATCGAAGACATTTTGTTCACGGTGCGCTACGCGCTTCCGCTTGGGTAATGAATCGGAAACCGGGCTTTTATGGTATGGAGCACGTGCTGGATATGGCGCATTGATATCGCTTCGGTTTCCGCAAAATTGGGTGCTAGACTTCACTCATGGGCTGTGGTGAAGCGGAAGTCTCCATATCCAGTTCTTTGATTTTACGTGTCAAGGTGTTGCGACCCCAGCCGAGTAAATTGGCGGCATCGCGCTTACGGCCAGAGGTGTGTTTGAGCGCCACCTCAATCATGATCCGCTCGAACGCGGGCACCGCTTTTTGCAAAATCCCTGCTTCGCCTTGTTGCAATTGGCGATCGGCCCATTCACGTAAGGTGTTTTCCCAGTTGGCATATCGATTGAGTGAGGCGGCGTTCTCCTGGCGTGGGCGCAGTTCTTCCGGTAAATCAGCCAATAAGATTTCTCGTCCTGTTGCCATGACCGTTAGCCAGCGGCACAAGTTCTCCAGTTGTCTGACGTTGCCGGGCCAGTCGGTTTCACACAGGTGGGCTTCGGTGGCGCTGCTCAGAATTTTAGGACTGACGGATAATTCTTTGGCTGCTTTTTTGAGGAAGTGTGCGGCCAATTTGGGAATGTCTTCCCGGCGTTGGTTCAAGGAAGGTAATTGTATTTTGATCACGTTTAAGCGGTGAAACAGGTCTTCACGAAATTGGCCGCGTGACACGAGCGTGTCCAGATCGTAATGGGTGGCAACGATGAGGCGCACGTCCACCCGAATGGGATTGTGCCCGCCCACACGATAAAATTCCCCGTCAGCCAATACGCGCAGTAAACGAGTTTGTGTTTCAAGCGGCATATCGCTGATTTCGTCAAGAAATAAAGTGCCCCCGTTGGCTTGTTCAAAACGGCCAGATTGTTGCTGAGAGAAATTGGTTAGAGCGCCTTTTTCGTGACCAAATAACTCCGGTTCGATGAGGTCTTTAGGCAGGGCTGCCATGTTGAGCGTGACAAATGGTCGATCACGTCGAGGAGAGTGTTTGTGCAGTGCTTGCGCGACCAATCCCTTGCCGGTTCCTGATTTGCCATTGATGAGTATGGTGATATTGGATTGAGATAAGCGACCAATTGCACGAAAAACACCTTGCATGGAGGGTGCTTCACCGATGATTTCCTGGGAAAGTTCGAGCGGTTCTTCGGGGCTTGGCGCTTGTTTGGCATACGCGTTTTCAATGGCGCGATTGACCAACGATACGGCTTCGTCGAGGTCGAAGGGTTTGGGTAAGTTTTCGAACGCACCGCCTTTGTAAGAAGCCACAGCGCTGTCCAGATCCGAATGAGCCGTCATGATGATAACGGGGATCTGTGGATTCGAGTTTTGCATACGCTTGAGGACGCCGAGGCCGTCCAGTCCTGGCATGCGAATGTCCGTTAAAATGATGTGAGGCACTTCTTTTTGTAATTGATACAAAATAGCGTCTCCACGATCAAACGTCATGGTCGAATAACCCGCTTGTGTCAGGGCTCGCTCCAGTACCCAGCGGATGGATCGATCATCGTCAATAATCCATACTTTGTAAGTATGATTTTCCGTGAGTTTATTGTCGTTAATGAGGTTTTTCTCCTGTGTCAATCGATGAGATGAAGACGAAAGCATAGTGGTTCCTCTGCAGTGTGGTGTAACTGGTCGTGAACGTGCTGTGCTTGTGGCGCTTTGTGTTGGTGGCGATTGGTGTTGGTGGTGATTGGTGTTTGCAAGGCGCCGATAAGTGTGTTCATTCAGTTATCCAAATCTCAGTTTTTGAAGTCTCAATCATCAAGACCAAGTGGTAAAATTAACGTGAATGTTGTTTCGCCGGGTTCACTGTTGCATTCGATCAAGCCAGCGTGTTGGTTGAGAATGTCTTGAGCGATGGAAAGCCCGAGGCCATTGCCATCCGCGCGACTACTCACCATAGGCAGAAATATGCTTTCCATGAGTGATTCTGGGATTCCAGGTCCGTTGTCGGTAATGTGCACACACAGGGCCAGGCGGTGACGTCGACCGGATAGGGTAAATTGGCGCAGGATCCGAGTTTTTATAGAAATAGTGGGTTGGGTGATTTCTGAGCTATCTTGAAGCACTTGTACGGCGTTGCGCATGATATTAAGGATGGCTTGTATCAACCGATCGCGATCGACCGTGATCTCTGGCAGGCTAACGTCGTAGTCGCGATCAATGCTGATGTGACCCTTTCCTTCTGCACGAATGATGTGTAAGACGTGTTCCAGGATTTCGTGAATATTGCAGGGCGAGTAGACGGGTAAGTTGTGAGGGCCGAGCATGCGGTCGACCAGGTTACGCAGGCGATCGGTCTCTTCAATAATAATATTGACGTATTCTTCGAGTTCAGGTGAGGGCAGTTCGCGTTTCATCAGTTGCGCTGCGCCCAGAATACCACCGAGCGGGTTTTTAACTTCATGTGCAACGCCTTTCAGTAATAATCGCGTCGCGTTGTGCGTTGAAATGAGGGCTTGATCGCGACTGATGCGAGAGAGTCGATCTTTTTCAGACAGTTCGATCAACAGTGTTGCTGAGCCATCTCGCCAAACCATCGGATTTACGGCGCAGTCCAGCGTGGGCGCTGATTTGCCGGGAATGTTAATCACCAAGTCCCGATGTGTGAAAGGGTGCTGCTCGGTCAACGCGGTTTGTAACTGAGCGATAAATTGTGCTGAAGCGTTAAAAAGAGGAAGGCAACTCTCAGACAGTAAACGTGATCGACTGCATGCAAACAGATTTTCAGCTGCGGGGTTGACGTATCGAATCATGAAAGTTTCATCGATCAGTAAAATGGCGGTTGTGATGTGTTCTAAGATGATTTGCTGTATGCCTTTTGAGTTAAGCCGACTGTTGTTGTAGTGCGCTTCCATGATTTTGGGCAGACAAGAAGAACGGGTTGGTGCTCGATTGTCTGCTCGATTGTCACTAATGGAGGAAAAATCGGAGTTCATGCTGGTGTCGATGTTTGTCATGCTGTCACGATCTCCCTGGCTGAGCGCACGTGTGTTGTGGTGGTTCCCGTCGTGGTGAAATAATAACCAGACATGGTGTGTGCACAGTTACGGGCTCGATTCTGAAAGGGTTTGCGAGAGGAAACGAGCATTATTGCTTAGGATGCACCAATATAATACATCAAGTTCAAAAAATGATCTATTTTAGTGTGGCGCTTGTGCAAATAAGATGCGTGAGGTTTTTTATGAGGCTATTTAGTGTTCTTATTGTGGCGTGCGGGACTGAGCACACTGGTGCGTTGGAGATGAATCGAAACAGGCGGACTGCTGATAAGCGACTTACCGGATGCATCCACAACGGATACGGAAAAAGTGTGCGTACCACGTTCTAAGTTAGTGATAGCAAAAGTGTACCCTTTCTGAGGAGCGCTAAGGCGCGCGCCGTTGCCAGTCAGTATGAGCATATGATCTTTTTGCAATCGGGGTTCTACTGTGGCCTGGATGGTTACATTGCCACTGTTTTCGCGCAGGACGGTGTCAGGAGCGGGGCTAGTGATGGCGATTTCTGTATAAGTCAAATCAGGTTTTTGCTGGTCGTGTTGAGATGCT
>JARRRL010000213.1:0-11364 GCA_037380725.1 Gammaproteobacteria bacterium
GAACTGGCAGCAAAGCGCTTATCCGCCAATGTGCTAAACATCAACATCGATCACTCAGCAACCAAAAAGGGTGAATCACTGGTGGACATGTTACACAATTTGGAAGCCATGGCTGTGGACATGTTCATCGTACGCCACCCCGAAAGCGGCGCAGCACACTTCATGGCGCAACACGTCGCACCCGACGTTTCCGTGGTCAACGCTGGAGACGGTCAACACGCTCACCCCACTCAAGCGATGCTGGATATGTACACGATTCGCGCCGAAAAAGGGGGCTTCAAGGACCTGCGTGTTGCGATTGTCGGAGACATCATCCACTCCCGCGTAGCGCGATCACAGATTGAAGCCCTGCACACACTCGGCACACGAGACATCCGGCTCGTTGGACCCAAAACACTGATACCCCATGACGTCAGCCTGATGCCCGTTAGCGTCCACCACGAACTGCGCACAGGCATAGCCGGCGCTGACGTCGTGATTTTATTGCGACTGCAAAAAGAACGAATGCAATCCGCACTGTTGCCCAGCACACACGAATTTTATCAACGCTACGGACTGACCCCCGACACCCTTACCTTTGCCGACTCTCAAGCGATTGTCATGCACCCTGGCCCCATTAATCGTGGCGTTGAAATCGCATCGGAAGTCGCTGACGGGCCACAATCGGTTATTCTGAAGCAGGTTCGCTATGGCGTTGCCGTTCGCATGGCCGTTTTATCGATGACACTCAGTGGCCACCAAACGTCCAACCAAACCGAATAAAAACGATGATAACGCAACAAAACCGCAACGATAAGAAAACCGATTAACCAACCTCGGAAAGACGCCACGTGAAGCACAGCACAACGCCTTTGAAAACCGACACCTTACTCCCCAATCCAAACGCACTCCCTCGTATTCGGTTACGCGACGTCACCCCCATCGACCCCGCCGGCCAACTTGCCCCGAAAGCACAGGATTGGTTTATCATCGATGGGCAATTGCATCGCGCCTATGCCGGACCGGTGGACATCGACTTACCCTTAACTGGCTGCTGGCTGCTCCCGGGTATGATGGATTTGTCACACCACATCCGAGAACCTGGCTTTAAATCCAAAGGAAGTCTGGAAAACGAAACCCGTGCGGCTGCAGCCAGCGGCTTTACCCGAATCGTCTGCCCACCCACTACCGATCCCATCAATGATTCACCGACCGTAACGCGCTGGCTCATTGAAAGCAGCACGCGCTCAGGTCACGTCGATTTACTGCCTGTGGGTGCCATGACGCAAGGCCTGGCAGGCACTCAACTCAGCGAAATGGCAGCGCTTAAAGACGCGGGCTGTGTCGCTGTCACCCACGCAGCAGCGCCCATTACGCATCACCGAACCCTGTTGCGCTGCTACGAGTACGCTGCCAATCTCGGATTGACGATTCTCTCGCGACCAGAAGACCCCGATTTGGCCGCAGATAGATACGCTCACGCCGGAGCTTACGCGTCTCATCTGGGCATTCCCGCCATCCCCGCTGCATCCGAAGCACTGGCTGTTGCACGCGATTGCATTCTCGCCGAACACACCGGCGCAACAATACATTTCAGTCAAATTTCTAGCGCCGCCGCACTAAAGTGGATCATTCGAGCTCGCGAGGAAGGGTTACCCATTACGTGTGATGTAGCCATCTCCAATCTGCTCTATACCGATGAAACACTCATCGGTTTCAATTCGCTGTATCACACACAACCCCCGCTACGCAGTGAGCACGATCGCCAAGCTCTATTGGAAGCCATTGCTCACCATCACATACAAGCCATCAGCAGCCACCACCAACCACACGATCTTGCCGCCAAAATGTCGCCTTTCAGTAGCAGCGAACCCGGCATGGCAACCCTAGACAGTTTCGTCGCCGACCTATTGCACCTGGTTGAATCCAAGGCACTGACTGTCGAAGACATGGTGCGCAGCGTAACAGTCGGTCCCGCTCAGTGCTTAGGCTTAACCAGTACAACATTGACTGAAAACGACCCCGCCAATTGCATGGTCATTGATCCGCAGCACCGTTGGCTACTCAACGAAACCAGTAGCCATTCCCACGGGCACAATTGCCCACACTGGCATCAAGCTCTGACGGGTGCAAACCTGTTGACCGTCAAAGCTGGCGCGATGACGTATCTTGCCCCACATTTACGCCACTGAATGTACAACTTTGAATACACAACATTGAATACACAACATTGAATACACAATATTGAATGTACTATATGAATGCACGAAATAAATGTACGACGATGCAGTCACAATCGCTCAGCGCTGACCGTAAAAATTATCTTGCTGACTACCGTCTGAATCATCAATTCTTAAGTCCTTGGTTAAATCATCGTAATCCACACTTTTACTCTGATCTTCACGGCTCTCTGCATTTTCACCCAATTTAATCATCAAACGCAGATCATTTGGCGCATCCGCGTGAGCCAAGCAATCCTCTTGAGAACAATCACCACTTTTGTAAAGCTCATACAAAGCTTGATCAAAGGTTTGCATGCCCAACTCTTTCGATTTACTCATTCGGTTTTTCAGTAAGTGTACTTCGCCTTTGCGCACATGGTCGGCCACAATCGGCGTATTCAACAGCACCTCCACACACACTCGACGACCTTTGCCATCTTTCGTTGGAATCAACTGCTGCGCCACAATGGCTTTCAAATTCAACGACAAATCCATCCACACCTGCTGATGCCGCTCGGGCGGAAAAAAGTGAACGATCCGATCCAGCGCCTGATTCGCATTATTGGCGTGCAAAGTGGCCAGCACCAAATGCCCCGTTTCGGCAAAGGCCACCGCGTATTCCATAGCATCCAGCGAACGCACCTCACCAATCATGATGACATCCGGCGCTTGCCGCAGGGTATTTTTCAGAGCCACTTCAAAGTTTTCCGTATCCAAGCCCACTTCGCGTTGCGTGACGATACATCCGCTGTGCTGATGGATATATTCGATGGGGTCTTCGATGCAAATAATGTGTCCTTTGCTGTTGTGGTTCCGGTGTCCGATCATCGCGGCCAAAGACGTGGACTTTCCCGTCCCCGTTGCGCCCACCAAAAAAATACACCATCCCGATCAAATTGCGCTGGTAAAACGCACTCACCCGAAAACGCCCCACACCACGCGCACTGAGCGCAAAATTACTTTCTCGCGTTTTATAAAACTCTTTTCGTTGGATCTCGGTCATGATGGCCAACACCGTCTCACGCGTTTTCTCTGGCGTCAGCGGTGTATTACTGATAGGCACCAATTTGCCATTTACTTTCATGCTGGGCGGCACGCCCGCCGTTACAAACAGATCGGACGCGCCCTTTTCCACCATTAAACGAAGTAGATCTTCAAAATCCACGCTCTCAATCCTCGCGAACTCGGTACCTGTACGTCACGAACAAACCAATGACGACAACGCGCAATCTGACTACACATCCGCCACACTGTCCCGATCACAGGAAACATCAAAATTGATTTGGATTTTTAGCTTTTTCTTTAGCCGCATCCCGCGTAATGTGACCCGACTTTAGCAAATTCGTCAGGGACTGATCCAGTGTTTGCATGCCCAAGGACCCACCCGTTTGAATGGCCGAATACATCTGCGCCACTTTATCCTCGCGAATCAAATTACGAATAGCGGGCGTGCCAATCATAATCTCATGCGCCGCACACCGACCGCCACCAATTTTTTTCAACAACGTCTGAGAAATGACCCCTTGCAAGGACTCGGACAACATCGATCGAACCATGGATTTCTCGGCAGCCGGAAAAACGTCCACGACCCGGTCAATGGTTTTTGCCGCGGAGGTGGTGTGCAGCGTCCCAAATACCAAATGCCCTGTTTCCGCCGCCGTCAGCGCCAAACGGATGGTTTCCAAATCCCGCATTTCACCCACCAGGATGATGTCTGGATCTTCCCGAAGCGCCGATCGCAGCGCTTCCGCAAATCCCAAGGTATCCCGATGCACCTCACGCTGATTCACCAAACATTTTTTACTGTCGTGCACAAACTCTATGGGATCTTCAATGGTGAGAATGTGGTCATAGCGATTTTCATTAATGAAATCCAGCAAAGCCGCCAAGGTCGTACTTTTTCCGGATCCCGTTGGCCCCGTCACCAAACACAAGCCTCGCGGAAATTTAGCAATATCGCGAAAGACTTGACCCACGCCCAACTCTTCCATTGTCAACACTTTGGAAGGAATTGTACGAAACACCGCACCGGCCCCTCGATTCTGGTTAAACGCGTTCACCCGAAATCGCGCGACACCAGGCACCTCAAAAGAAAAATCCGTTTCCAGATACTCTTCAAAATCTTTACGCTGCTTATCGTTCATGATGTCATAGATCAACCCATGAACTTGCTTATGATCCATAGGCGGCAAATTGATGCGTCGCACATCACCATCCACCCGTATCATGGGCGGCAAGCCTGCCGATAAGTGAAGATCGGACGCATTATTTTTCGCGCTAAATGCCAAAAGTTCAGTAATATCCATGGTGTCCCTAATCGCCGGTTGGCATCAATCTCGCTCTGATTCTTAAATGGGCATCCACACGGACAGCCCCGAGCCCTTTACCGTATTTCTAAAAGATTAGCATCGCATCAGCTATTCGTCTTTTCCTATTCGTTTTTTCCCATTGATTTTCCCATTGACTCAGAGGCGCTTAATCGTTACAACAAGCAATACGTCCCACCCCCACACAACCCTATCGACACAACCCCATCGACACAACTATGAATAAACTCACCCCCAATTTATCCCCAGACGCTGAACGGATCAACACGCTCTCACAACGTCACGATGCACTCATGGCGCGCCTGAACGCCGCCACACGCGCGGCGGGACGTACCCAAGCACCACTACTGCTTGCCGTGAGCAAAACGCAATCAGCCCTAACCATAGCAGCAGCTATCCGTGCGGGTCTCTACGCTTTCGGTGAAAATTATCTTCAAGAAGCTTTACCCAAAATGGAAGTGTTGAATCAGTGGTTTTCCGCACAGCCTCCTCCCCATTCCGACAAGGCCTCGCCCCCACGTACAATCAGTTGGCACTATATTGGCAACGTTCAATCCAATAAAACACGCGCCATTGCCGAACACTTTGATTGGGTACACACCGTATCCAGCGACAAACAACTGCAGCGCCTTAACGAACACCGTCCACCGGAAAAAGGACCCTTACACGTGTGCTTACAGATCAATATCGATGCTGAGCCACAAAAACAAGGCATCCGGGCACAAGACGCCCCCGCCTTAGCGCTGGCAGCGCTCCGCTGCGAAAACATCGTGCTGCGAGGCCTCATGTGCTTGCCCGCCACGAATCACATGCCAGCCCCCTCAGACCAAATGCCTTCACGTGCAACCCGCAACGCTTTCGAACAACTGGCTGAATTGCTCGATACGCTGCGCAACTCACTCACCGATATACCTTCACATTCCAGCCACTTCACCCCACGCCGTTCACCGCAAACGCTGGACACCCTGTCCATGGGGATGTCCGCCGATTTGCCTCAAGCCATTGCCGCAGGCAGCACACTGGTTCGAGTTGGCACCGCTCTCTTTGGCCCACGCCTTAACACACAAAACGCGAAACCACACAGCATGAATCCAGATGACAGCGCCCCCCCGCTCGACACAGGCCCCGACACACACTGACTCCTTTGCTATCATCGGTTATCATTCATTACGGTTACCCATTTACGACCACCCATTCCATTCCTTGTTATTTTTATTTACTTTTCCATTCACGGCGTCATCCTAACACCCAAGGGGTTAACACATGCCACAGAGCACAATCGCAGCAACCCGCCCACAATCGCCCAATTCGCTTGAATCCGACCTCGACCTGCCAACCTGCCACATTCACTTTTTAGGTGGCGGCCATATGGCCAACGGGATCATAGGCGGCCTGATCCATCGCGGTATTCCTGCTACACAGATCTCCGTCACTGAACCCAACGCCGAGCGCGCTCAAGTACTCCGAGAGGCCTGGAACATCACTGTCAGCCAGGATGCCCCACCCGCTGACACCGAAGTAATCGTATTGGCCATAAAACCACAGGTTTTTCCTACCGCCCTGCCACAACTGGCCTCGACATTAAAAGCAGGAACCTTGGTGATATCCGTTGCTGCCGGCATTCATTTGCATCGCATTCAACAATACCTTGGCAGCGGCTTCAAATTGGCGCGCGCCATGCCCAACATGCCAGCCCTAATACGCTGCGGCGCCACAGGACTCTTTGGGGACAGCACACTGACTGACGCGGATCGCGCGCTCGCTGACAACATCATGCGCAGCGTAGGAACGACGCTCTGGGTCGAGTCCGAAGACCTCATTGATGCCGTCACGGCAGTATCCGGCAGCGGCCCAGCGTATTTTTTCTTGTTGATGGAAGCCATGACCGAGGCCGGGATAACATTGGGGCTTTCTCGGGAACACAGCCAAGCCTTGACCATTCAAACGGCTTTAGGCGCTGCAACCTTGGCCTCACACAGTCAGCACACGCAAACACCCGAGCACCTACGCCAACAAGTGACTTCACCAGGCGGCACCACCGCAGCAGCCATCAACCACCTGATCGATCATCAGTTTCCAGATCTCATCACCGCTGCCCTCACGCGTGCTCGCGATCGCGCCATTGAGTTAGCACGCTAAATAAATGGCTCAAGCATGCCTCTTATTAACCCAAGCCGGCCATTCCAAGCAAAACTGGCTAATCTTCAAGGCATTGCGTAATATACTTACCGGGAGCGGTGCGGCGCCATGCTGTTGGCAAAGTTGGCGCGCCAGCTCTCAGGTACACACCAACCTTTTATTTCTACCATTTACATCAGGACTTCAACAGCATTTATGAACAATACGGCATCCGCACTGCAATTTCTAATCGGTCAACTGTTTGACTTGTATTCTTACGTCATCCTAGCTCGGTTTCTGTTGCAACTGGTGAGAGCGGATTTTTACAACCCCATTTCCCAATTCGTCGTAAAAGCGACAAACCCCTTGTTGCTGCCCTTACGCAAAGTCATTCCAGGATTTCTAGGCTTAGACTGGTCAGCACTTGTGCTGCTGTGGGCCTTCCAAACGCTCAAAATTGTACTTCTGGTACTCATTGCGGGTCTTTCCGTTCACCCAGTAAATGCATTGATTGGTTCGCTCATTGGATGCGTTTCGTTGACCATTGGGTTCTACCTATTTATTATCTTCGTACAAATTATTTTGTCGTGGGTGGCACCGTATCAACAAAACCCCATGAGCCTGGTGTTACACCAATTAAGCGAACCACTGCTGGGACCCGCCCGTCGCCTGCTACCGCCCATTGCTGGCCTCGATATATCCCCCATTCTTGTAATATTAATGCTGTCAACTTTAAAGGTGTTTCTCGTCGGGTAAACCTCGCTTTCCCGCTTTACAGACTACCAATTTACAGACTGCCTCTTTACAAACTAAAAATAAAAACACCTAAGTACACAAAACGCATACGGTACGCAATTAATTTATAAATTAATCAAATTGATTCGTATGCGTTCATGCCTTCTACTGATTGCATATGGTTGCGCGAACGATACAACTCGCACAACCACGAACAAGCATCGTATAAGCACAGGAAAACAGGCATGCGCAGCGTAGAACAGGCTTACCAATACAACGATACCATTACTATCAACAACAGTAGCCAAAGCCAAAACCATGATCAACGAGAACGGTTCAAAAAAACAACACATTTACTCGGCTATGCTGAGTTTATTGCTCAGTGTCCAAAAAGATTTGAAAACGCTGAAACGCCAATGTGTGTGCAGTCAGCAACTGTTGATCTACTTTGGCAATCGTCATCACATACGCCACACCACACTGCAAAATCGTTTACAGCATATCATCAACGACTTGGAAAAAGACGCGATAGCGTTGCACCAGACTTTTCGTAAACGACACGGTCCAACGCTGTTTCGAAAAAACGGCACCTTGAATGTCCAGGGCATTGATGAATGGATCACCACATTGAAAAACTTATATCTAAACAGCCATAATGCCCTGAACAGTTGGCATGAATCGGTATCCAATGCCTTCGTTCTGGCTCAAACAAACCCGTCGTCTTTCCAACGACAAAGCAATAGCAATAGCAATAGCAATGGCGCAGTTCACACGGGTTCAGACGCTTAAAACGCTATACTTGTGTCTGCTACCGCTGTGTGATCCGCTACCGCTTGTGTGATTACTGCTTGTGTGATTACTGCTTGTGTGATTACTGAATATGCCTCCTACTTTTGGCTTTCCATGCTCTTGAGCAAAGCCACCAAGGCATCGGCTTTTTGTTCCAATTCATCCGTCAACTCCCATTGTTGGTGCGGTGATAACGCAAGCGCCCGACGACGACCCAACTTCAGAATGCCTTGCTTAATCACTTCAGCAGATTCTCGTGCTTGACGTGCTTTACTCATACTTTATTTTCTCCCCAATCACTATTGTGCTCCTCAAACAGCTCAAACGCAGAGACGCTCTTGAGACGTACAGGAAACAGGCTCAACGCCGCCGAGCCCGCACCACAGTTGCACGCGGTTTCAATTATACCGTAAACTGCGACGCATCATTCCTCGCATTATATGCTGTGTTACACCGTGCCAATCTAGACCAGACGGGATCTCACCCCACCCGATGAACACCAACCAATTTTAGCAATTGGAAAAGCGCTCAAACACACCGAAGCACAGTGTGACAGTCGTTTCAAAGACAGTCGTTTCAAGGAAACCATTATATTGAAAATCATGGATAAAGCCGACCCAGACCCCTTTGTCAGCGCTCCCGATGCAACACGCCTCCATACGGCCAGCGATTCGGTCGGCCTTGTCACGCCGAAACTGGCACACTTTGATACCCCACTCCAGCTCAAATGCGGTCGAAGTTTGCCCAATTTTACACTCATTTATGAAACCTACGGCACGCTGAACGAAACAAAAAGTAATGCCTTGTTGATTTGTCACGCCCTCAGTGGAAATCACCACGCTGCGGGTTACCACCAACCTACCGATTCAAAACCCGGATGGTGGGACACATTCATTGGCCCCGGTAAACCCATCGACACAACACGATATTTCGTAGTCGCCTTGAACAACCTGGGCGGCTGCCATGGCAGCACTGGCCCCAATCAAGTGAACCCCGAAACGCAAAAACCTTGGGGACCGCATTTCCCCATCGTGACGGTCGAAGACTGGGTACACGCGCAAGCCTGGTTAGCCGACCACCTGGGCATTGACTGTTTCGCCGCTATTGTGGGTGGAAGCATGGGCGGCATGCAAGCTTTACAATGGTCCATCAGCTACCCACAGCGCCTGCGACACGCCATCATTATTGCCTCAGCGGCGAAATTATCCGCACAAAACATCGCGTTCAATGAAATTGCTCGCCAAGCCATTTTATCCGACCCTGAATTTCATAACGGCCACTATTACGCGCACAACTGCCACCCTCGTCGCGGCTTGATTTTAGCGCGCATGCTGGGCCACGTGACGTACCTATCGGACCACGCCATGCGACTCAAATTTGGACGAGAGCTAAAGTCGGGGGCACTGCAATTTGACTACAGCGCTGATTTTCAAGTGGAAAGCTATCTGCGCTATCAAGGCGAAGTGTTCTCCGAGCACTTCGACGCCAACACCTACTTACTGATGACCAAAGCATTGGATTATTATGACCCAGCTGCGAGCACCCAAAACGACCTAGCCACAGCGCTTGCGCCTGCCCAATGCCGATTTTTAATCGTAAGTTTTACATCCGATTGGCGTTTTGCACCCGAGCGCAGTCGCGAAATTTCCAACGCGCTCGTCGCAGCGGGCAAATGCACAAGCCACGTTGAAATCGAAGCACCCCAAGGCCATGACGCCTTCCTATTAAAAGTACCTCGGTACATGGACGTTGTCGGCACTTACCTCAGGAGAGTTGCCGATGAGCATTGAAACAACAAGCATTGAAACAACAAACAATGAAACAACGAGCATTGAAACATCCTCAAAGCCCGTACCCCATGAGGCCTTATCCGACACGACATTGACAAATAATACTACTGTATCGTCGCCTAACTCGGACGAGAACATACTGTCTCGCCCCGATCTCATGTTGATTGAACGCTGGATACAACCCGATGCCCGGGTGCTGGATCTCGGTTGCGGCAATGGGTTACTGTTACACCACCTGATGACGCACAAAAACAGCCACTGTTACGGGCTCGAAATCAATCCCAACAAAATCACTGCCTGCTTAGCCCGTGGCGTATCCGTCATTGAACAAGATCTGAATGCGGGACTGGGTAATTTCCGCCAGAACCAATTCGACACGGTGATCATGTCTCAAACAATACAAGCCGTGCAGTATCCCGCTTCATTACTGGAAGAAATGTTGCACATCGGTCGCACCGGCATCGTTTCATTTCCAAACTTTGGCCACTGGCGCATACGGTTACACCTCGCACTCGGTGGTCGCATGCCCATATCCGAAAGCCTGCCCTACGAGTGGCACAACACACCCAATATACATCTGTGCACGCTCGGTGACTTTGAAAACTTATGTCGTCAACTTCGTTTCCGTATTTTGGACAAGCACGTTGTGGATATTCACTATACTTCCCGTCCATGGCACAACTTATTACCCAATGTTTTTGGTGAATTCGCCCTGTACCACATCACAAGAAATTAACAAAAATTAAGGCTGCCCTGCGATGATCCTTCTGCACACACTTCGAACCGAGTTGCTCGTCGGATTATTTCTTGGGCTAAGCGCCATGTCTTGCGCTACCGCGTTCGCCGAGACTGCCAAACGCTTCGGTGCTTATGAGGTTCATTATAGTGCTTTCCACAGTGTCGATATTGCCGCTGACGCCGCACGCGCACATCAACTGCAGCGCGCACCGAATATCGGGATGTTGAATATTGCAGTCTTACAACACCATACAGACGGTACGGCCACCCCCGTGCCCGCCACCATCACCATTGAATCGACAAATCTAGTGGGGCAAATCAAAAATCTGGAAGCCAAATCCATTGAAGAACCCGGGGCACAGTATTACATCGCCTCGTTTCGGTTTGCGAATGAAGAAACGTTTCGTTTTCACCTGACCGTAAGCCCCGACAACGCCCCCGATCAGCACACTGAAATTCATTTCACGCACACTTTTTACCAAACCGAACCTTGAAAAATACATCACCATGACAACACCCATAGCGCCCACACAACTGCCGTTTCTTGGGCTGTATGTACACATCCCCTGGTGCGTAAAAAAATGCCCCTACTGCGATTTTAATTCACACGTTCATCACACCGGGGCACTACCGGAAACCGCGTATCGCAAGGCGCTTCTGGACGAC
>JARRRL010000214.1:0-2351 GCA_037380725.1 Gammaproteobacteria bacterium
TGGTTGATCCAGTTTTGGTGTTGTTCTGTGCATCAACGATTACCTCGGTGTTCGATGAGTGTGAGCCCTGTAATACAAAAGCGCCAAATACAAAACATCAGGTACTTAGCGTGTGTTGATCGCTCACGGTGATTCCAATTTCAGTGTAGACGCCTATGGTAGACGTCAATGTGCCGTCTTTGGTTTCATTGCAAAGCTCATGGGGTAAACGTTTTGTAGGCTAACGGGCGAACGACACCAAAGGCCTGGGCGTTTCCGCTCGGGCCTTTGGGTTTTGAGAGGTCTGTATAAGTTGTATAAGTTGTATAAGAGGGCAAACGCCCGCCTTCTACGGACTTATATAGACTTATACGGAATAGTACAGGTCAAACTCAACGGGATGAGTGGTCATGTTTAAGCGTTCCACTTCACTCGCTTTCAAGTCGATGTACCCTTCCAGCATATTGGTGGTGAACACATTACCCTCGATTAAGAAGGCGTGGTCATCCTGTAGAGCTTGCAGAGCTTGTTCCAGTGAATTGGCCACAGTTGGAATGTTCTTGGCTTCTTCTTTGGGTAAGTTATACAAATCTTTATCCATTGCGTCGCCGGGATGAATCTTGTTTCTGATTCCATCCAGTCCCGCCATCAGCATGGCGGAAAAGCTCAAGTATGGATTGGCGGTAGGATCGGGGAAGCGTACTTCAATGCGACGCGCTTTCGGACTTTGTACATAAGGTATGCGGATTGAGGCGGAGCGGTTACGTGCGGAGTACGCGAGCATAACGGGCGCTTCAAAACCGGGTACCAGTCGCTTGTAAGAGTTAGTTGAGGCGTTGGTGAATGCATTCAAGGCGCGGGCGTGCTTGATGATTCCGCCAATGTAATACAACGCTGTATCGGAGAGGCCAGCGTAGCCATCGCCTGCAAACAGATTAACGCCATCTTTTGACAGCGATTGGTGTACGTGCATGCCGGATCCATTATCGCCTACCAGAGGTTTAGGCATGAACGTAGCGGTTTTGCCAAAGGCGTGCGCCACGTTGTGTACGCAGTATTTCAAAATTTGCACTTCATCCGCTTTCAGTGTCAGCGTATTGAATTTAATGCCAATTTCATTTTGACAGGCGGTGCCGACTTCGTGGTGATGTACTTCAACCACTAATCCCATGGATTCACAGGCGCTGCACATCGCGGCGCGTAAGTCGTGAGCGGAATCAACCGGTGGGACGGGAAAGTAACCGCCTTTGACGCGTGGGCGGTGACCGATGTTGCCACCTTCGATCTCTCGTCCGGAAGACCAAGCGGCTTCATCCGAGTTGATGGTGTAGCTGGCACCCGCAATGCTGCTTTCCCAGCGAACGTCATCAAATACAAAAAATTCGGGTTCAGGGCCAAAGAATGCGGTGTCTGCGATACCCGAAGCTTTCAGATAAGCTTCTGCGCGTTGCGCCAATGAGCGTGGGTCGCGATCATAGCCTTGCATGGTCGTCGGTTCAACGACGGTGCAACGCAGATTCAGCGTTGTTTCATCCGTAAAGGGATCGATAACCGCCGTGGTATCATCGGGCAATAAGACCATGTCGGAATCGTTGATGCCTTTCCAACCTGCAATGGAACTGCCATCGAACATTTTACCCAGTTCAAAGAACTCTTCGTTTACCTCTGATTTGGGTAAGGAGAGATGTTGTTCTTTGCCTTGCGAGTCCGTGAATCGCAGATCGATCCACTTGACCTCATTCTCTTGAATCATCTTGGTCGTCTTATTTGACATGTCATTGTCCTCCACAGTCAGGTTGATACGATTTATATCGAGCTGGATTTGAAATAATTCGATCTTTCACTGCAATGCGTTCCATTTTTGTTGAGCGAGTTTGCCGGTCAAGCAGGCGTCCTAGCATAAGGGCAGCTTGCTTTGCTCTGCAAGAGAAGTCCGCCTGGAGCCGTTTCTTTTTTCTAAGGCCACGGTGACTGGTTTGCAGGTTGATAACAGTAAAGAGATCAGGCAGTGGAGTGCAATCGGACTCTATTGAACGATATAAATTGCACCATTATGGTTCTTTTTTATACTTTTGGGTGGTTTTATGTTGAATCGTGCAGCATGTAGGTGCGGAGCCATTGTGTAGGATCAGCGTAGGGCCTGCGTTCAGCGTGTGAAGTAAAATTCTTGGAGATTGAATTTTGAGGAGTCATTCTCATGTTGACCGCTATTGTATATACTGTTGGCGCCTGCCAGTTGGTCTAAAAATATCCAAATTGTCCAATAGCAAAATCATAATCAGCTAATTCACTCTAGGTGGTAATCCGTGACTGACGTTTTGAGAGATACAAGTACAATCCGCAACATTGCGATCGTGGCGCACGTTGACCAT
>JARRRL010000214.1:2377-7053 GCA_037380725.1 Gammaproteobacteria bacterium
AAAGACCACTTTGGTGGACAAACTGTTGTCGGCGTCCGGCACTTTACAGGGTAAATCGCTGGGTCAAGAGCGCGTTATGGACAGTAACGAGCTCGAGAAAGAGCGTGGCATCACCATTTTGGCGAAAAACACGTCCTTGCACTGGAAAGGCTTCCGAATCAACATTGTAGATACCCCTGGACACGCAGATTTTGGTGGGGAAGTGGAGCGTGCGCTGACGATGGTGGATGCGGTGTTGTTGTTGGTGGATGCGGTGGAAGGCCCTATGCCACAGACGCGTTTCGTGACGGAGAAGGCCTTCGCGCGTGGTCTGAAGCCGATTGTGGTGGTCAATAAGATCGATCGCGAAGGCGCACGCCCCGATTGGGTCATCGATCAAATATTTGATCTGTTTGATAAATTGGGCGCTTCGAACGATCAGTTGGATTTTCCTATTGTCTACGCTTCGGCCTTACAGGGTAAGTCGGGTTACGAGTCTGGTGCGCTGGAAGATAACATGGAAGCGTTGTTTCAAACTATTGTGGATCACGTGTCCGCGCCGACGGTTGAAGCGGAAGGCGCGCTTCAGTTGCAGATTAGCGCATTGGACTACTCCGCGTTTGTGGGCGTTATCGGTATTGGGCGCGTGACGCGGGGCAGTGTGAAAACCAATCAACCTGTCACGGTGGTTGGGCGTGATGGATCGCAGCGTAATGGTCGCATACTCCAGGTTATTGGTTACCATGGCCTGGGTCGTGTTGAAGTCCCACAAGCGTTTGCCGGCGACATCGTTTGCGTGACGGGTGTTGAAAAATTGAATATTTCTGACACCTTGTGTGACGTCAATAAACCCGAGGCGTTACCGAGCTTGGTGGTGGATGAGCCAACGGTCTCGATGACGTTTCAAGTTAACACATCTCCGTTTGCTGGTCAGGATGGTAAGTATTTGACTTCTAGGCAAATTCGAGAGCGATTGAGCCAAGAGTTGATTCACAATGTGGCCTTGCGCGTTGAAGACACAGGACACCCTGATAAATTTCGTGTGTCTGGTCGAGGTGAAATGCATCTGTCCGTTTTAATTGAAAACATGCGCCGAGAAGGTTATGAATTGGGTGTTTCTCGACCTGAGGTTATTTTTCAAGAGGGTGAGCAAGGTCGTGAGGAACCGTTTGAACAGGTTGCGATTGATGTGGAAGAAGTGCATCAGGGAGCGATCATGACTTATTTGGGCGAGCGTTGTGGGGAGCTGTTGAATATGAGCCCCGATGGCAAAGGGCGAGTCCGTTTGGATTACCTCATGCCTTCGCGAGGTTTGATCGGATTTCGATCACAGTTTATGACCTTAACGTCAGGAACCGGTTTGCTGAGTCACAGTTTTGATCACTACGGTCCGATGAAAATGAACCTGGTCTCTGGGCGTAACAACGGTGTGCTGATCAGCAATGGTCAGGGTAAAACCTTGGCGTTTGCGTTGTTTAATTTGCAGGACCGAGGACGTATGATGATTGGTCCGGGCACAACGGTTTATGAGGGCATGATTATCGGCATCCACAGTCGCGGCAATGACTTGGTGGTGAATCCCTTGAAAGCGAAACAACTTACGAATATTCGAGCGGCAGGGTCTGATGAGAATATTCTACTCACGCCTCCCATTCAAATGACCTTGGAGCAAGCTTTGGAATTCATTAACGATGATGAACTGGTGGAGGTGACGCCAGCTGCGATTCGTCTACGTAAAAAAATGCTTAAAGAGCATGAGCGTAAACGCGCTTCGCGTGACGTGACGGCTTAAGTGTGCTTTTGTGAGTGTGTTTCGTGGGTGTCGCGGACATATTCCGCGACAAATGATAAAGATACAGCTAAGCTAAATAACGTTTCCCATCTCTGTTGAAGGCGTTGGTATGTATACACTTTATCCAGATATTCGACCTTATGCGGTCCACTCAATCAAGGTGGACATGCCTCATGTGCTGTTTGTGGAAGAGTGCGGCAATAAAAATGGTATTCCCATCGTGTTTTTGCATGGTGGGCCCGGTGCAGGGTGTGAACCATATCATCGGCGGTTTTTTGATCCGGACCAGTACCGCATCATTCTTTTTGATCAACGAGGCTGTGGACGCTCGACGCCACACTCTTCTTTAAAAAGTAACACGACTCAGAGAATGGCGGAAGATCTGGAAGAAGTGCGTCGCTTCTTGAATATCGATAAGTGGGCTGTTTTTGGCGATTCGTGGGGTGCGACATTGGGTTTGGTGTACGCGCAAGCCTACCCAGAAAGTGTGACGGCGATGATTTTGCGTGGTGTGTTTCTGGGGCGGCCTCAAGATATTAATTGGTTTTACAATTCAGGTGCCTCTCGGTTTTTTCCAGATTTGTGGCAAGATTTTTTGAAACCGCTTACGGAGAATGAGCGTGAAAATATCTTGGAAAGTTACTATGAGAAACTGACGGGACCGGATGAATTGGCGCGTATGGCGGCGGCCAAAGCGTGGTCGGGTTGGGAAGGACGTTGCGCGACGCTTCGACCCAGTCATACGGTGATCGATCACTTTTTAGAACCTCACACGGCGATGAGTTTGGCTCGTATCGAGTGCCACTATTTTTTAAATCACGCTTTTTTGGAGCCAAATCAAATTTTGGATAATATGGGCCGCATTTCTGATATTCCTGGCACGATTGTGCACGGACGTTACGATATGGTTTGCCCATTGGAACAGGCGTATGATT
This sequence comes from Gammaproteobacteria bacterium, assembly GCA_037380725.1. Taxonomy (GTDB): domain Bacteria; phylum Pseudomonadota; class Gammaproteobacteria; order Pseudomonadales; family JANQJO01; genus JARRRL01. Next base: position 5,084 of record JARRRL010000214.1, read on the forward strand.
TGCATCAAGCGTGGTCGAATTCGGAACTGCACATCATCCGTGATGCGGGGCATTCAGCCAGTGAGCCCAGTATTGTGGATGCTTTGGTGCGCGCCACTGACGATTTAGCTAAGCACCTGGATCAATTAGTGTAGTTTGGAGCTGGAAGTGATTTGGGTCACTTCCAGCTTGGGTCGCTACTTCCCGCTTGGGGAGCCAAGAAGCCGATTGGGGTTCAGCCGTCACCATCCAGCAGGTTACCCAGACCACCTAGAATAGAGCCTTCTCCACGTGTGGTGCTACCGGTTTGTGGTGCGTAAGCGAGGATGCGTCCGGCCAGGCGCGAAATGGGTAGGGTTTGTAACCAGACTTTTCCGGGCCCGGATAATGTGGCGAAAAACAAACCTTCACCACCAAAAATGGCGGATTTAAGTTTGCCCACGTACTCAATATCAAATGTGACGCCAGGCTGAAAGCCCACGACGCAACCGGTGTCGACCCGCAGCAATTCGCCGGGTGCTAGGGTACGTTCCAGTAAGGTTCCGCCTGCGTGAATAAACGCCATGCCGTCGCCGTCCAGTTTTTGCAATATGAAACCTTCTCCACCGAACAAAGCGCTGCCAAATCGTTGTTGAAAAGCAATGCCCAATGAAACGCCCCGCGCCGCGCACAAAAAAGAGTCTTTTTGACAAATAAAGGTGCCACCGAGATTGGCCAGATTGATGGGAATGATCTTACCCGGATAAGGTGCCGCAAAGGCCACGCGGCGTTTGCATTTGTCTTCGTTATGGTAGATGGTGGTGAAAAGAGATTCGCCTGTGAGTAACCGTTTTCCGGCACCAAGCAGTCGACTCATTAAACCGCTGTCCTGGCTGCCATCACCAAACGTGGTGTCCATTTGGATGCCGTCTTCCATCATCATCATAGCGCCGGCTTCTCCGATGGCGGCTTCCCCGGGATCCAATTCAATTTCCACGTATTGCATTTCTTCACCGAAAATGTCGTAGTCGATCACGTCCATTGACATAATAAAATCTCCTGTAAAATCTAGTGGTTGTGCTTGTTTGGATGTGTTGGTCGTGCGCAATCGCTGCCACGACTCTTGTACTTGGCCCTTGTACTTGGCCCTTGTACTGGCTTTGTTACTCGTAAGACTGCTGCGTACGCACGGGGGTGTATTTTACGCGTTTTGTAAGAAGTCGGCGTGCGATCCGGTGTGCTCGATATTGAAAAGTGTGAGAAGTGATTGAAAAGCGAACATTCAATATTCGACTAGTGTAACCGGGTATGCCACCCACATCTTCAGGTGAACAAGTTCGTTTGCTTTCAAGGCAATTTGTTTCGGATATCCGCTTCGGACTGATGTAGCGGCTGTCCTCGGTTGCTGAAGTCCTCGGTTGCTGAAAGTTTACTTTCGATCTGCTGTGGGGACGGCAACACCAGTGAGTGATTTGTTAACACGCTCGAACCGCTTGATTCGCCCTTTGATCTAAAGGCAAAATAACCGTTCCCAAAAAGGAATACTTATGGTTTTATCATGAGTGTTTGTGAATCCGATAGGAGTTAATTTTGAGCAAAAAACCTGCAGCGGCCTCATGGCTTTTCAACGCGCGCATGGTTTGACAGCCGATGGTGAACCTTGGCCTGTAACCGAAAACAAATTAGTGAAAATTTACGGCTGTTAGTAACGATTTGCTTTGAGCGCATTACACGCGCAAATTGGAAAATATCCTATGTCTCAACAGACGCCTTACCTCGAAGCGAGGCCCCAGTGTAAGCATCGCCCAATACCTGTTGCGTTGAACAGTAGGAACACATTAGTTATCAAGCAACCAGCCCTCTATCGAGCTGTGGTTCCAGTCTGTGTTGAGTTGGATTCACCCGCGTTCCCAGAATGGCAAGGCGTGCCATCCGAACAAGGTGAAATTGAGACCTACAATCAAAGCGTACGATCTGCAATTGGCACACAGCATCGTGCAATGCGCAATGGG
>JARRRL010000215.1:0-4642 GCA_037380725.1 Gammaproteobacteria bacterium
GTCTGTTCAAATGCCAAAGGATCAGACGGTCATGTTGTTTGACGCGCCGCATACGGCAGTTAGAACGGGTCGAATCGTCACTCCCTTTCTCTTTACCTACAGCATAGAGCAACAGATATGAGAGGCTTGTACGTTGCGCAGGGCGCAGCAAAAGGGGTTTCCATATTACCTGGCTGTGTGAAGGAGGTGGGTAATGCGATATTGGTGGTGTTGGTTTTCGTGGGGCTTGTCAGTGTGTTGGCCATACAGATGGTTTCTTCACAGCAGCTTGAAGATCGGACGACAACGCGGATGAAGCAAAAGTTTTTGGCTCACGAAATGGCGAACACGGCTTTGCTTGTGGCGGAGACAGCGGTGTATAAATTGCCCTTGGGTATTTACGATGCGCCCTTGCCTAAGCGAGACTTGTCAGCGATTACCACCAGTGTGTCGAACGATGAATTTTTTGTTTGGGACCAAACCACCTTGGCCAATTTGCGGGCCACGTCCACACCGTTGAATAACCCGAATTTAAATATTGGTCAACAGCGTGATGCGTGGTGGCGTACCTATGGCCTAACGCTAAACGCCCTGTACGATAAATTAGATGTGCCTGCGGCCAATCGTCCCGATTTTGTCACTGGGGCATATGCGCCACGTTTTATTATTGAAGAAATTGAGCAAGATATTGATATATCAATGAGCGCACCACAACGTACGATTGTGTATTATCGAATTACCGTGCGAGCGGGGAGTGGACCGGCGCGTTCTACGCTTCAAGCGGTGAGAGACAGTACGTTTATTAATTGATGTCGGGTGCGTATTGGGAGGATGTTAGCGGGTGTTGGACGTGTGTCGGAGCAGGGGTTTTACCTTCGTCGAGTTACTGGTCGTACTGATGCTGGTGGCGATGTTGGCTTTGGTGGGCGTGTCAACGTATAAAAAATTTATTTCCGAATCGTATCGTGAGAAAGCCAAAGTACAGTTAAATGAATTGGCTGAGGCGATTGAGTCGCAATACTACGAATCGGGGGTATACGAGGATTTGATTGGATCCGGAGACTGGACGGAAACCAATTCACATTTTACCTTTGCGGTTGTCTATACCAACGATACGGGGTTTCAGGTCAAAGCGGTGTCGATGAGTGACCCGACAGGTGCCTGTGGTGTGTTAACGTTGGACGCAGTGGGAACAAAGGGACCGAGTGGCTGTTGGTAAGCGTTCTTGCTAAGCGTTCCTTGTTAAGCGTTTGGGTTCACACTTTTCGCCATTGGCCTCGTGTTTCGCACTCGGCGATGGTGCTGGCTAAGGATTCACTTGGCTTTGGGGTAAGCTCAATTTCTTTCTCACGCAATGCTCTGATAGCGGCGTCAGTCTGGTTGCCCAATACATCTGGATTGAGTTCTCGGCGTGCTTCCACTTGTTTGGTCACTTTAACAAAATGCTCACGCATTTTTTTCCAGGTTTCATCCATGCGCTCAGAAGCTTCTCTGAGCATTTTGCCAATGCTATCTACTGACATATTGCATGCATTCCTTCTGTTATGTGTTGTCCGTTGCTGGCCCTTGCTGGCCCTTGCTGATCACTGCTACTGGACACTGCGCGGGGCACCATTCGCTAAGGACTAGGATATGCGCTTTGTTTGCAGGAGGTAACAGGTCTTTTGGTGTAGTTTTTGAGTGTGTTTTGCTGAGTTGGATTGGATGGCAAATTGGGTGGCAAAAGTAGGTTCAAATCAGTACGCTACTTCCTGTTACATCCGACAGTTAAAGCTCATTCGTCAACGTTGTGAAGAGAATGTTGTGAAGAGAACGTTGTGAAGAGAATGTTACAAATAAGAAGAGGGTATCCACGTGTTGCTTCAATGGGCGAGTGATGAGGGAGGGGCGACTCCCTTGACAATAGTTGCAGATGAGAACATTCCTGGTCTTGAGCACTATTTTTTGAACGGTTTAAGCCAAGCACGTGCTCGTGCTCAGGGGGTGGATGCCGAATCCCCGACTTATCATCCGACGTCAATGGGCGTGGATTCGATTCGCATTGTGCGGCGTCCCGGTATGTGCATTTCGGCAGCGGATCTCGCTCAGGCACAGGTGTTGTTGGTGCGTTCGGTCACGCGTGTTTCGGCGGATTTGTTGCGGCATTCGAGCGTAGAGTTTGTGGGGTCTTGCACAATTGGGACGGACCATGTGGACCTGGAGACGCTGGCCGAGCGGGGGATAGCGTGGTCGCATGCGCCAGGTTGTAACGCCACAGCCGTAGCCGAATACGTCCTGGAACACGTTATGCGTTTTTGCGCCGAACAAGAGCGAGCGATTGAAGGGCTTCGTGTTGGGATCATCGGGTGCGGGACCGTGGGACGCCGAGTGGCTGAAAAGCTGAATTTATTTGGTTGTAAACCAATCGTTTGTGATCCGCCTCTTCAGCAGCGTTGCAACGAGCAAGCGCGTTTCAGTGAGACCGAGGAGGGGGAAGCGCTGTTGCGCGCGGGTGTGGATGCGCGTGCTTTCGGGTCCTTGGATGAGGTATTCCGCTGTGATGTGGTGACCCTTCACGTACCATTGGTGCGTGAGGGTCAGTGGCCGACGCATCATTTGGTGTCGCTGGCGCGTTTGCAGTCTATGCCAACGGAGAGCGTTTTCATCAATACGGCTCGTGGGGCAGTTGTTGATTTGCAGCCGTGTATGGCGTGGCGGGCATCACCCGCTGGGCGCGCAGACATAAAGCGTCGCTGGATCTTTGATGTGTTTGAAAGCGAGCCGACGGTCAATCCGGAGCACCTGTCGATGTTACACGGTGTGACACCCCATATTGCGGGCCACAGTCAATTGGGAAAAGAATGGGGCACTCGGCAAGTATGGCAGCAATTATTGGCGTACATGCGCCTGCCGGTTCCCAGCGCATACCCATACAGCAAACCCCCAGCAGAATGTCGCCTTGTGCTGGAATCCACGGCATTTACGGCCTCGGATTGGGTTAAATTATTGGATCAGGTGAGCGGTTTGGCTGCAACGGATCGGCAATTCAGAGCGGCGTTTGCCAGCGCATCGGCGGATGAGCTGGCTGGGCGGTTTGAATCCTTGCGGAGACAGTATCGACCGAGGAATGAATTGCGTCATACCTCGATCATCGCACCGCATTTGCGAGAGGAGGATGTGTTGCGTCTGCGGGCGTTGGGCGTTCGAGTGACGCGTGCCTAGTGATCGAGTTCTGTCACTGTCCACCTCGATAAACCAGACCTAGCCCATATCCACGGCGTGACCAATTGGTTTCAATGAGACGAGTTGTGCTCGTGTTGCCGTTGGCGAAAAACAATCGATCCATGCCGTCTTTGGTTTGCCAGTTTTCGTGTCGAATCGACAAGGTTAAAAATACGTGATCAAAAAGGGGGTGTCGATACGTAAGCGTACTCAGGATGCCGTGTCCGTTTGCTAGGTGTTCGAAACTTTTTGGGTGTTGAAAGCTGCTGCGTAAATTCCAGTCGGCTTCAGCGTAATACGCGGCGCGGTGGTAATCCAGACGCCATTCGAGTTGTCGGCGACCAAAAAATTGTGTGAGTCGAGTACCCACAAAACCGGATGTCCAATTGGTTTTGTATGAACTGTTCAATTGTGTGAACGTGGTGCCAACAGCGGGTATGCCAGAGTTACCTGCGGTAATCATCTGTAATCCATTGCGTTTAATGAAATCTTGACTGTGTTCTTGTGCCCCGACCATGAAGGCAAGATGCGTGGATGGTCTCAGGTACCGTTGCAGCCCGAATGCCAATGCGATGGCGTGCAGATCTGAGCCAGAAGGGTTGGATTGACTTAGACTTTTTGTTTTAGTCTTATCGTTACCAATAAAATCTGCATCCAATACTTGCCCGGTGTTCACCGTACCTTGCATGACGTTGAGTTCAATTAATCCGGTGAGTGTATCGGATAGCTTCCAACGCATAGCGGTTTGATAGTTCAGATCGGAGATGTCTAAGTTGTCATAGGTAAGTTCTGATAGGACATTGGGAGAGCGTGTGCCCGTAATGTCTGATGCGATACTCCAATCAAAGTGCCCCGTGTGGTTTTCACTGCTGATGGCAAAATCAAAATTGATGGTTTTATTCTGCTGTGGCGTCGTGGTGATGTCGGCGATGCTCAGGGGCGTGAACATCGCGCTTATCAGGGCCATCAACGTGCGTAGAGTGATCCAATTGCGATGTGGCCAAAACGGTGTGTGCCAGAGCATGTTTGTTCCATCCTGAGATCAAAGCGTGAATTGGCATATATGAAAATTATAGACTTGATTTCCCAAGTGGTGATTAGCTCGCTGACGCAGCATGCGATCAAATGGGCACAAGAAGTGCATAGCATGAGAAATACATGTGTATGAGATGTCTATGAGATGTCTATGAGAAAGAAAACATGAGAAATAAAAAAAGGGATCTCATGCGAAGATGGATCCCGAGGGTTTGCAAAGCGCCTGTACGATAAAAAAAGCGTTGCGGTATGGCTTTCAAACTACCGTTCACAAACTATAGCTTCCGAATGTGTGCAACAGATGATTATTTAAACGAAAACCGAGGCGTTGAATAGATTAAATGATTATTAGCTTTCGTGCTTTAACGAATTTTAGTATTAACGGATTTTGCTATTATAATTATGTTGCCAATATGTTGACACATTA
>JARRRL010000216.1:0-4621 GCA_037380725.1 Gammaproteobacteria bacterium
GAAAAAAATGTGTCAAAAAAGCCAAAGGATTAAACGAACGCAACGCATCGGCTCGTAATTCACAACTGATGACACAGTCCATCGGAGCCGCATCCGCCGAGGAGTCGACGTCAAACGGATCTTCATCTTTACCGCTGCGGAAATTTTCTTCTCGCACCATGGTGATTTCCACCATCGTGTGATCATCATCCTGTTCCACCTGCTCGGTGAAATCCGATACACCGCGCGCAATTTCTTCAAACAACTGATCGATGTTTTGATTGTTCTGTACAATGCGTAATATTTCCGACTGGCCAAACATTTCACCTTGTGGATTCACCGCTTCATGAATGCCATCCGACCACAAATACAGGCGATCGCCTTCGTTCATCTGCAACACATCCACCTGCGCGACAAAGCGATCATCTGACAACACACCCAAAGGCAAATATTGTGAACTCACAAATTCGACTTCCGAATGGTCGACCCGTTTAATCATCAGATCGGGTAACCCCCCCATCCACACTTTCATCAATCCTTCGTGAAACGACATGTCCACCATGCACGCACAACAAAACACACCAACCGGCAAAATGTGTTTGAGTTTCGAATTAATTTCTTTTAGAATTTCCTCCATGGTAAAACCTTTTTTGGTCATACCATAGAGAATTTCGGCAGTCGGCATCGCCCCAATGGCAGCCGGTAACCCGTGTCCCGTAAAATCCCCCAACATCACAAACATGCCGCCGGAAGGTTTTTTAGAGACCAACACCATGTCACCATTAAAAATGGCCATGGGCGATAAGAGGTATTTGATATTGCTGGCGTGAATGCAACCATTGTGAGCAATGTTGTCAAACACCGCCTTGGCCACTTCCTGCTCTCGCAGCAAATGTTCACGATGCAGCGCGATTTTATCCCGCTGCTCTTGAACGGTCGCGTACAGTTTACCCACTCGCGCGTGTGCCTGGATTTTGGCACCCAATACAATGCGGTTGTAGGGTTTACTCACAAAATCGTCACCGCCCGCCGTCAGGCAATCCACCAACGAAGCGGCGTCGGTTAAACTGGTAATAAAAATAATGGGTACGACGTTGTCACCCGAAAGCGACTTGATAATACGCGCCGCCTCCAGACCATCCATCACCGGCATCATGGCATCCAACAACACCAGATCGGGATCCCATTCTTGGTAGCCCTTCACCGCTTCCGCTCCATTTACCGCACAGCGTACTTCATGACCCTGCTTTTCCAAAATGGTTTTCAGAAGCAATCGATCTGTATCGTTATCATCCGCAATCAATAACTTCAGCGAATCAGTAGCCAAATCGTTGTAGCCTCGTCCCAGTAGCAACAGGCGCTCGGGACAGCAACAGGCCATATAAACCCGTCGCGCCCGCTCACAATTCCTAGTCGCAGTACCACAGCGCGCTCACGACATCCGCGCGAAAACCACGATACGTAAAACCGTATTCAAGATATATTAAATAACTGTTCAAAGTTGGAGATGGCCAGTATTTTTTTCACATCCGGATTGCAATTTGTAATCCGAATATCTGCATTGTCCCCACCCGCGTGATCCCGCAACAGCAACAACATACCGAGTGCGGAACTATCCAAATAGGTGGTTTCTTTTAAGTCGACAATATAAGAAGATGGCACTTGACGTGTTTTCTCATACACATCACGAAACTCCTGATGAGCACTAAAGTCGAAACGACCCTGAATCTTAATTGTCAGCTCTTTTCCACCTGCCGATTCTGATGACATAATAGCCATTTGACGTACCTCTTACCCTCGTGTAAGTCATTATCCGTAGCCGGTCGCACAGAAAGCGCCCACTTGCAGCTCTGGGGAACGCCTCCTAAGTGGGTCTCACCCACCTATCTGCGTCTACCCCTCACTTTTCAAGGATAGCTCAATTTTTCAGGATACTTGTGGTAAGTGTCACGTAATTTTAAGCGAGACGTGCTCAGCCCAAACACTGGGTGATTTTAATTTCTAGGCGAGCACTGGATAAGGCTTCTATACAGCTTGCAGCGGTATCTAAGCCATCAGTGGACAATCCGCGCTGAGCCAGTCTACTGGACAGCCTTTTGAGGTGTTTCAAAGCGGTTGAAAGTACGAAACCCAAGTTGTTCACATCCCGTTCCATCCTTTCACGAAATTGCGCCGCCACCGATTCTGCCTGTTCATCGGCCACTGAATCATTAATCATGGCGCACAGTAATTCTTCCGCCGAGACCAGTTTACCAATATAATGATCAATCTGGCCCTTCACAATCGTGAACAAGTTGTAGTCGTTATCAATGGTCGACGTGACCACGGACATCACGCTGTTAATGGTATTTCGCGTATCCGCAACGCTGGTCTCGATTTCGTTCAAATACTTCTCAGATTGGTCGCATATTCCAGTGACTTCGTGTACCACAAAGGCCAAAGACTGCCCTTTCAGACCACAGCGGCTGGCGCTGATTAATGTATTCAGCGATATCAACTTAGTCTCATGCGTGGTAATGACGATGTCATCCATAAATTTTTTCAGTCCATCCAAATGCTCCAACATTTCACGAAACTTATGCACCTTCAGCACACGCTGGGCACTCACCACTTGTAACGCGTTTGTCAAGGCTTTCAACTGAACGGACACTTCTCGACCGTACTCCACCAAATCCATTTTACGTGCCAAACAGCTCGATGCCTCTGCACTCAAGCTCGCCTCATCAAGCGAGTCGAACTCCACGGAGACACGGACTTCCACAGTCGGCGAGGTACTGCGGTGATCACCCCGACGACGCGCAGATGACGAAGAGAAAGGCGGCAACTGTCGAAACATAAATTTTCCCACAAAAAAATAATGAAAAATGATGAAAAATAAAGTATGAGCGTGAACACAGGAACGGTTCCCACGCAAACGAATCAAACACGAGACGCTTGAATCAGAAACCAAAGAAACAGTGCTCAGTTCATAAAACCCCAGATGACGGGCCTAATCAATTACTAAATGTTTCTAAGTTGGCGGAGTGTGTAGAATGGCGGACAGCAGCACGCCATCTTGCACTGAACCACAACATCTTGGGTTAAAACACAACAGAAAGCACACACAGCGAGCGTATAGGACAAAACAAGAAGAGAGAAACCGAGAAGGAGAAAAACGACAAGCACACACGCCACGATCAGGCCGACACAATCAGGCCACCCACAAAAATTAGCGCATTAAACGCCGGTGCTGCAAAAAAGTCTGGACATGTTCATCTTGATGTTTATCGCGCACCACGTCTTGCGCTTCCCGCGCTTTCTGCGCGCGTTCCATCAGTCGCTCTTTGACTTTGGAAAGTGTAAACCAATGATCTTTTTCATTAAAAAAACGCGCTTCAAGCCGATTGACCACTTCACCTTGCTGCGCAACACTGTGACGGAGTTGCGCTAAGAACTGGCCTCGCATCGCCAACAAGGGCGCTTGGCCCGCTTGGTCGGCGCCCTGCAATCCAAAATACTCCTGCAGATAAGCTTGCAGACGCACTAATTGAGCCTGTTCCCGCTCCAACACGGCTTGCGTCGAACGTAACTGCTGCGCAGCACGATCCATTTCCACTTGTTTGAGATCAGCCAAGCGTATTAACTGCTGCACGCGATCATTCATCCACGATCTCTCATCAGTTCTGGTCTGAAATACAAACTACTCTGAAATACAAACTAACTCTGAAATACAAACTGCTCTAGAAAAACAAACTACGACGCCTGGGCGCCCACTCGCGGCGCGCCGAGCGCCGTCTCAGCCTGCCCCATGACGTGCTCCAACTGGGCTCGACTGTTAGCCAGTGTAACCGATGTGTTCGTCGGCTGCTGAATAAATGAAAAAATACGCGGATACATCGCGATGGCTTGATCCAACTCCCGATCCGTGCCACGTCGGTAAGCGCCCACCGTTATCATGTCTTGATTACTGCGATAATGTGAATACATTTTTTTCAATGCCCGTGCGCGTTCAACCCACTGGGCATCCACAATTTGTGTCATCGCACGACTGATTGATGCCTCAATATCAATCGCTGGATACAAACCTTGCTCCGCCAAACGTCGTGACAACACGATGTGTCCATCCAAAATAGCACGTGCCGCATCCGCAACCGGATCTTGCAAATCATCACCTTCCGTTAACACCGTATAAAAAGCGGTAATGGCTCCTCCCGAAACGGCGCTGCAACCCGCACGCTCCACCAACTGCGTGAGCTTGTAAAACACAGAAGGCGAATACCCTTTCGTCGCCGGTGGCTCTCCCGTTGCGATGGCGATTTCTCGATGCGCCTGAGCAAACCGCGTTAAGGAATCCATGAGCAACAACACTTGCTTCCCTTGCTCACGAAAAAATTCCGCGATACCGGTCGCCACAATTGCCGCCTGCACTCGCAGCAAAGGCGGATCGTCTGCCGGTGAAGCGACCACCACCGTTTTCTGCAACCCCGCTGCTCCCAAGGTGTTCTCAACGAATTCTTTGACTTCACGTCCACGCTCACCAATCAAGCCCACCACCGCAACATCCGCTGCCGTAAACGTAGACATCATACCCAACAGCACGCTTTTACCTACACCACTGCCCGCAAACAAACCCACCCGTTGTCCACAGCCGATGGTGGTCAAG
>JARRRL010000217.1:0-4594 GCA_037380725.1 Gammaproteobacteria bacterium
CTCCAAGCTCAGCGCCGACTTACGTTGGAAGTTTGAAGTTGAAAGTAAATCTTTGGAAGCAAGTCTAAAGAGAGGTATTACAGTGAGTACGCCACTCATCACCAAGCAAGGCTACAACGACTTGAAATCCGAGCTGGATACACTTTGGCGCATTGAACGCCCAGACGTAACCAAAAAAGTGACGTGGGCGGCCAGTCTTGGCGATCGCAGTGAAAACGCCGATTATCAATACAATAAGAAACGACTCCGCGAGATCGATCGTCGCGTGCGCTACCTGCGCAAATGCCTTGAAAATCTGAAAATTGTCGAGTACCGACCTGAACAAGAAGGCAAAGTTTTCTTTGGCGCCTGGGTGGAAGTTGAGAATGAAGCGGGCAACACCCTACGGTTCCGCATCGTAGGATACGATGAAATCTTTAACCGCACAGATTACATCTCCATTGACGCCCCCATGGCGCGTGCACTGCTGAAAAAAGAAGTCGGTGACACCGCTACGGTAACAACGACAGCAGGCGCCGTGGAATGGACCATCACCGCCATTGAGTACAACACAACCAGCACACCTTGAACTCAATCCATTTTCCAAAACCACTTTCTGCCCATAGACAATCCAGGTATCCTAAACAGATATTCCAGCACACTTCTATCCATGAGGTTAGCATGACGCAGAGCACGCCTTCTTCCCATGACACACCCCACGACATCGCCGCCTTAACACGTGATTTCGCGACACAAGGTCAAGCCGCCCGCCTCGCTTCCACCACGCTGGCTCTCGCGGAAACCGCGCAAAAAAATCGCGCGCTGGAAGCCATGGCCACCGCTCTTGCAAATGCTCAATCCGACATCGTACAGGCCAACGCGATTGACGTGCGCCAGGCGGAGACCTCAGGCCTATCCGATGCCTTAGTGGATCGATTACGACTCACTCCTCAACGCATCCAAGCCATGATTGACAGTCTTCACCAGGTCGCCACATTACCCGATCCCATTGGTAACATCACGGATTTAAGCTACCGACCCAGTGGCATCCAAGTTGGTCGCATGCGCGTACCATTGGGTGTCATTGGTATGATTTATGAGTCACGTCCTAATGTCACCAGCGAAGCGGCCAGTCTCGCCATCAAATCAGGTAACGCTATTATTTTGCGTGGCGGCTCTGAAGCGCATCACAGCAACCAAGCCATTGCGACCTGCTTGCGTCAAGGTTTGCGCGAAGCAGACCTACCCGAAGCATCCGTAACGGTGATCAACAACACTTCACGCGAAATGGTACGCCTGTTACTGCAAAGCCCCGAGTGGATCGATGTGGTGATCCCGCGCGGCGGAAAACGCTTAATCGAACGCGTAACCCAAGAGGCAAAAGTACCTGTTATCAAACATCTCGATGGCAATTGCCATCTTTTTGTGGACGACAGCGCGCCCATCGACATGGCCGTAGCATTGACCGTTAACGCTAAAACCCAACGCTATGGCACCTGTTGCACACTCGAAAGTTTACTCGTACACCATAACATCGCGGCTGAATTTCTACCCGCGCTGCATCACAAACTCGACGCGCACGACGTCGAAATTCGCGGCTGCGCCACCACGCAAACCTATCTGCCCGCAGCACTCCCCGCGACGGAGACCGATTGGTACACAGAGTACCTTGCCCCCATCCTGTCCATCAAAGTCGTTGCCGACCTGCATGCCGCTATCGCACACATTAATCAATATGGCTCGCATCACACCGACGGCATCATCACATCCCATTACCCCAATACCACTACGTTCTTGCGCGCCGTCGATTCCAGCTCCGTTATGGTGAACGCTTCAACACGATTTGCGGATGGCAACGAATACGGCTTAGGTGCGGAAATCGGCATTTCAACCGACAAATTTCACGTCCGAGGCCCCGTAGGTCTAGAAGGCTTAACCAGCCAAAAGTACGTTGTACTCGGACATGGCCACTGTCGGCAGTAACGGTAAATACGACGATGACGCCCGACCCACTATTTCCTAAGCTTCCTAAGCGTTCAATTGAACGTGTTGAAGATAATGACGCTGAAAACAACAAACCGGCAGAAGACCGCACGGAACTCATTGGCGTACTCGGCGGCGCCTTCGACCCCATTCACATTGGCCACTTGCGTATGGCGCTGGAAATACAGTCTCAGCTCTCAGCGACTCGAATTTTATTTTTACCCACCCCCACACCACCGCATAAAAGTACGGTATACGCCACCTACGCCGATCGACTCAACATGTTGAAATTAGCGCTCGCGCAGCACGAGGGCTTGGACGTTTCAGAAATTGAAAACGCGCTGCCAAAACCGAACTATACCGTCAACACCTTACGCGCTTTGCGCGTAACACTACCCCAGCATCAACGCCTCTGCTGGATTATGGGTCTGGACAGCCTCCATCAACTCACGTCTTGGTATCGCTGGGAGACGTTATTTTCCCTAAGCCACATCATCGTGGTGAATCGCCCCATCACCTCCGCACTGCCCAAAGCGCTGTCCAGCGTCTTGGTCGATCGATGGTGCGACAACGCCATACCACTCCACACGCAGTCAACGGGGAAAATCATCAAGCTGGAAACGCCAAAGCTGGATATTGCTAGCAGACAACTGCGTCATATGGTACAAACCAAACAAGCTTTGGATTACCTCGTACCGGCTGCGGTCATCGACTACATCAAAGAACATCGATTATATTTATAATAAGAATCTTATAACGAGAATCTTATAACGAGAATCTTATAACGAAAATCATTGCGCCCAAACAGGACGCAACAGACGCAACAATAGAACTGATTAATCAAACAGGATAAATAAGCATGACCGACCCGGTAAATCCGCTCTTGAAAAACGCCAAACCTATTTCTCTTGAGATACGCCCACTTGTTGACGCCATCACTGAAGCGCTCGAGTCCCTCAAAGCCCAGAATATCGTCATCCTGCCCATCGGTGATATCTCTTCGATCGCCGACGCCATGATATTGGCATCCGGCACATCCACCACGCACGTTAAAGCCATTGCCGATGAAGTCATCGAACACTGCAAAACAGCGGGCTACAACCCCATCGGCATCGAAGGCAAAGAAGCCGCCGAATGGGTGCTGGTTGATTTCGACGATGTCATCGTGCACATCATGTTACCGGCTACACGTGAATTTTACGACATCGAACGTTTGTGGACGGCACGCCCTCCCGTCAAACCTGAAAAAAATAAATCTCAACCACGCTAGGAGCCGGGCAGGAGGCAAACCGTCTATCTTGTGAAGATTAAAATATTGTCCATCGGGAACAGCATGCCAACATGGGTGTCATCGGGCGTTCAAGTCTATGCGCAGAGATTGCCAGCACAGTGGCGCCCTCAACTCATTGAAATACCTAGGCCAAAAGGCGCTCACAAATCCAAAGATCGCCACGCTCACTGTCGCCGAGAAGGCGAAGCACTGCTTGCTCATTTAGCCGATCATCAGCGGGTCATCGCCCTGGATCCACAGGGAAAAACCCTGGACACCAAAATGTGGACACAAAAAGTGCAAAACTGGGCAATCCACGACGCACACATCGCGCTACTCATCGGTGGGTCAGATGGACTCCATGAGACATGTTTGGAACGCGCCGACGAAGTCTGGTCTCTTTCCGCACTCACTTTTCCACATATGATGGTTCGCCTATTGGTCGTTGAGCAACTGTACCGCGCCTGGACGATCCTGCACGGTCACCCTTACGACAAATGACCGTACGTGAATCAAGCGTACCCACTCACAAATCTTTACCACCTTGTAAATTCTGCATCAGTTGGGCGAGCGCTTCTGAAATCTCCTGAGCGGCTTTCTCATCAAAACTGATTTTAATCCATTCCGAATACAAATCCGGTTTTTTCACCACGCAGTATGCTCGCAAGGCATCGCAGGTGTACTCCAAAAAAGTATTTTGACCGAACACCACTGTTTTATCTGTGGTCAGGCGTTCCGGTTCAAGCAAACTGTCTTTTTTCACCACCAAAATACGATTTTCATCAGCGATGGATACCGAATACGCCAGGGCGTGATCGTCATCGACGTTGTGAATGCGCTGACCGGTATAACGATGCGTCGCCAATAGTCCATTGATGTGAGCCACCAGCGCTTCATTAAAACTGTCCTTCAAATACAAGCGCTTTAATTGCTCAGCATAACGTTGCACGTCCTTTGCCTTATCTTCCTTCAGTTCGGCCAACAAGCCAGTTTGATCACTGGACTCACCAGACACGACTTCAGCACCGCCAGCACTGGTCTGCGCCTTATTCTCCTGTTCCGTGAAGCGCTCCAGTTCCGTGATACGTCGTAAAGCAGCGGTGTAATGCTCGCCCGATTTACCCGCCAATGAAACATACGTTTCTAAGGCCTTACGCTCCATCTCCTCCTGTCTTTGCTGGCGCGCCACCTGCGCTTTGTAATAATGATACATCGGAGGCGGCGTTGTGGAGAGCGCGGTAATTTTTTCCAGATATCTGGCCACTTCATCCAAACGATTTGCCTTCAAACTCGCCTCTGCCGCGAGCATAAACCGATCCAGCTCGATGTCTGCCGGCATCGCCTCGCCCACCGAAGCCGCCG
>JARRRL010000218.1:0-1655 GCA_037380725.1 Gammaproteobacteria bacterium
TTCAGTAGTATAGAAAAACGATTGATGTCAACAGGAGGAGGTAGAATGACTGACGGACTTTGAAAGTCACGCAACAAATAATCATGTGCAAATGTGCTGAGCGTTATAATACCATCTGCGGATTTTAAGACCTGGCGGAAAAAGTACCAATCCAGCGGTATGGATCGGAAATAAGATCGCGTTGGGATTCCTACACTCTGGAATAAAACTCGGTATCGAAATCCAAACCGTCGACGAACCTGAAGCGCAGCGTAAGCATCAAAATAGTTTAGACAATGCACGATATCCAGTGTTTCTCCAATGCGTGCTAAAATAGGCTGAAAAGAAAAAGCAGCTTGATGACATGCATTTAATTGACGAAATTTGCCAAATATTTTTTGAGGAACACAGTGTGTTGTATGCAAGGATGACGTGCTGCTTTGCTCAACGTGCTTTGGTGACAGCGCAATAACGTGTACACAATGACCTTGTGATAGCCAGTAACGGGTGAGATCGTCCAACATTCGTTCGGCACCTCGACGTACATGTGGCCACATAAACGGATTTGTTATGGCAATTACTAATCTTGATCGTTTGGCATCAGATTGAGTACTGGGGAAACTCGCATTAGAAAAATCAGTCATGACATCTTAACTCATCGTTCACATGAAGTATTACGTTTGCACGAGTCATCGATTGATTCGGCAACGGGGACAGTGCGTCGAGCTTGCCCTGCTAAGGGTTCAGGGGGGAACCATCGGCAATGGCGCCAGGGCAGTAAATCACGATCTGAGCGGCGTCGAGAAGATTGAACGATTTTTCTCAGTTTCCAGGTTTCAGGAAGATAGCGTACATTCCATAAAAGAGCTTTCAGCGTCGGTTTTCGTGGACCTCGAGCGAAAAGATCGACAGTAGTGTACCCGCAATACAATGCCAACATTGTGATCAGTCGCCATCCTGAAGCGTTTTTCAGTATTGAGCGCAGGCGATTTTTACAATAGTAAAATACATTGGTTTGATTAGCGGCTGTGGTACTCGGTGATACCCGATGCAATACCTCAAGATCCGGAAAGACGCAAACATGGTAACCAGCCAGATTCAATCTCCAACCAAAATCTGAATCCTCATAACCATAAAAAAACCGTTCGTCAAAGCCATTCACAGAAAGACAGGCTGAACGCAAGCACAGACACGCGGATGTGTTGAGCCATAGTTTTCTTTCGGGTTCTGTCACCCGAGTGCTCCATTCACCTTCACAGTGGTCCCAGGCTAAACCGAATTGTCCCAATTCGCCACCATAAGCATTTAAGCGTTTTGAATCGGAGGCGTACAGCACTTTTCCGCCTACACAAGCTAAATTTTTATCATTATTAAATTTTTGTAACGCACGTTCAATCCATTCTGGACTTAAGCACACATCGCTATCAAGAAATAATACAAAGCGTGATCTTGCTTCATCCAAGCCTCTGTTTCGTGCAAGGGCAGGTCCTTGTCGACAGATCCAACGATAAGTGATGCGGTGCTCACCCAACTGCTGCGCTGCAGACGCCACAACTGAAGCGGTGTCATCATCTGATCCATCGTCTACCACGATCACACAAAAATCACGATGCGTTTGAAGCGCTAAGGCGGACAACACGTGTTTCAGTGTATTGGCTCGATTATAAGTTGGAATC
>JARRRL010000218.1:1660-6225 GCA_037380725.1 Gammaproteobacteria bacterium
GACGACATTACTCATTATTATGCCCTCGTTGTAAATACGTCGTTGAGTTGGTTCTCATCACTGTTATATCACCTTTTTGTACTTTTCGTTTGCATGAAAATAATTTTTAATTCAGGAACAAGAAAGCATGATAAATGATTCAAAAATGTACATTCGAAAACACCACTGCGCTGACACTGCGGGCAGGTAAAACAAACGATGCGGTGTTTGGTTCAGGAGAGACCGTGGTTGGGACACTGAGACTGCTTACCACTATTTCATCTTGCGCTCCTTTAGAAAAACGAGAAAGTGTCACAGGTTTACCCCATGAGATACCTGGTATTTTTGGTAAGTTAGATCCTGTATGAGCATCAATCGCGTTTCCTGTCACCACATATTGAGTAGCCACTCCCAGATGATGAACACCTTTGACATGCAAATTTAATTTAGCTGATGAAGTTGGGTGTCGATTGAGTATAAAAATAGATAAATGATGCTCCCCACGAGTGGCTAATGTATCCACATAAGGAACGTTCTGAACACCGTCTACTACACCAATTGAATGTGAGGTGTAAGTAGGACTTTTTTGAGAAGACTGAACAACGGTTTTTTGTAGATGATCTCGATATAGTTTAAACACATAATAAGGCGCTGTTGGTATCCATTGGCCATCACGACGTCCAAGCCATCCCATGAATCCATGATCGGTCAATTTAAAGAAATTAGCAATTTCAACACGGGGTGTTCGCAAGAAAACATTTAAAGTTCCACTGACAAAGAGACTTGATCCTAAAGTTTTTACGTGATCAACCCATGGGTTATTGGGTTTGACGTGAAAAAAAGGTCCCCATTCAGTTACCGCGATGCGAATAGAACGTTGAGTTGTTTCCCAGTGCGCCAGTTGTGTAGACAAATCATGCAAATTTCGCTCGATGTTAATCGGTGCGGCTAATAAACTGGCGTAGACTTGAACGGGATCTAAATCGTTAAGGGATTCAATTAAAACTGGTGCGTAAGCGTTGTGAACGGAAAGACAATCCATTTCTGAGGCGATACGAGATAGAATTTTTTGATTCCATTGTTCGTCTTCCACAAAGTGATATCGACCATAATTTAAACCACCAATTGCACACAATTTAATATTCGCATCTTCAGCTCGCATCGCTGATGTAAAATCCAAGAAACGTGTTGCGTATGTTTCAGGTTTTACATATCCTCCAGACAAGTCATTGCGCATATACAGTTCATTACCAATTTCCCAGTATCGTACTGGTGTTGCCACACCTGAAAGGTTCATGTACCGGACCCATTCGGCAGCCTCACTTGCTGTTCCGGTACCCGCATTCACCGTCAGTAGCAACTGCGCTCCACTGGATTGTGCAAAACGTTCTGCCTCACGAATACCAAATGATAAACGTGACGTTGGTCCTGAGGGGTAGTGCTGTAAAGATTGACGTGTGCGTTGTTGTGTTAATCCTTGCCTCCAATGAAAATAATCGGAAAACACACCCCCTGGATAGCGCAGAATGGATACGCCTAAATTGCGTGTTAGTTCAATTACTTGAGAGTTTAATTGACCTTGCTCTGTGTCCCATAAACCTTGACCGTCAAATATCCACTCTATGTTGGCGCCGAATAGGGTTTCGGGTACGTCTCGTATGTATTGGTTTGCTTCAATGGTTACCGTTGCACGGTACGAAGTATGACACGGTGGCGTCATTACCCAATCGTGGCTAAAGGCCACGCAGCTTAGCTGTTTGGTATTGAATTGAGTCTTGCTTATATTGGTAAGCACATCCGCAGTACGTTCCTCGTGTTTGCATCCAAATAGTCCATATAAAATACAGAAAATTAATATCCAATTCATTGACCAGTAGCGGAAGTAGATGTAACGAATACCAGGTAACAAAGCGTATTCCCACTGACTCAGAATCGTGTATGTTCAGCATGATGGTTCAGTACTGCGCTAATGAACCTTCCTCTTTTGCGATGCGAACTGCCACATGAAACGCAGCAATACCCATCAAAATCAATACAACAGAAAATAGACTTAATATCAACAAACGATCCAACTGTTCGCTGAGAGATACGCCTTGCAATAAAGCTAAGCGCATTCCTTCAAGACCGTGCGTTAACGGAATCCATTGCGCCAGTTGTTGTAACCATTTGGGCAATAAGCTTTGTGGAAACAGTACGCCACTGAGGACTACAAAAAGATAACTCATAACTGTCAGTATCGCTTCGCCTCGTTTGATGAGTAACACGACGCTGGCCCAACACATCCCTAAACCTGCAAATGCAATCACAACGAGTGCAAAAATTACTAGTGCACTACCCACATCCGCCTTGTCAAAACCAACGTGGTAAAAATACATACCAATAATTAAATAAACAAAAAATCGAATGGCGCTAATAAAATAGGGCCACAAAGCCGAGTACAACAGCAAGCGTGTCAGACTTACCGGCGACAACAATGTTATCTCCAATGCACCCGTTAACTGCCCTTCGCGAATTTGTTTGGCAAAAGTCGTTAAACTGACACTCACGCATTCCGTCAATGCCAAGCCGATCAATAAGAAAGCCAGATAACTACCACCGTATCGTGTTAAAGCTGGTATTTCTTTGCCCAGAGTCATTTGTCCAATGTAATAAAAAATAACAAGTAAAACAACATTACCCAACATCTGGACAAAAAATGAAAATTTGTAACTGAGCTCAATGATTCCATCACGCTTAAAATAGGCGTAAGCCAAATTATACATCGTGTAATCCTTCCGCTAACGAGTCAGCATTCGAGACACATTGAACCTGTGGTGTTTGAGGGAATAAGTCAGTGCCAGATGAACTCACGTGATTACGATCTTGAGTGTTGTGGACGAGTTTACAAAAAATTTCTTCGAAATCGGGGCGTATGGTTTCAGTACGCAAAATTTTCCCGCCTAATGACCAGACACGTTCAAGTAAAGGTTGCCATTTTAATGTATCGACTACGGAAAAAAATACATACCTCTGAATAGTTTCCTGTACTGGTTTTAAGGTGTCATCTTGGATCACGCCACCTTCTACGTATGGATCGTTCTCCATTAATTGTTCAAAGGCTTCTCGTGCACCAAATGAGATGGGTTGCTTTCCCCAATCGATAGTTAAGTGGTATGCATCTGAAGCGCATCCAGGAAATTCGCGACGTATGTGATCAAAACTGCCTTGAATTAGTACTTCGCCTCGACTGATAATCACCACACGATCACACAATTCTTCGGCTTCAGCTAAATGATGCGTAGCAATTAAATGTGCTTGACGAGGTGAGCGAGAACGCTTTTCACGAATCCATTGTCGAATATTTTTTTGAGACAAAGGATCCAAACTGCGCGTCGGTTCATCGTACAACACGATAGCTGGGTCTGCTAATAAACCACGTGCGATGGCTAATTTTTGCTTCATGCCGGCAGAATAACTGTCAAAACGCCTATTCGCAGCGTGTGACAAACCCAGGGCATCCAATAGCTCACCAGAACGCTGTCCAGCTATTTTTTTGGGAATACGGTACAAAGCGGCAAAAAACATCAAATTTTGCCAACCAGTCAGTCGCCAATAAAAACTGCGTTCATCACAAGTCACCAATCCCACTAGTCCACGCTCACGTACAGCACTTGATCTATTATCTTTTCCAAAAAAACGAATCTGTCCTTCGGAAGGTGAGATTAGCGTGGCAATCATTTTCAACAGTGTGGTCTTTCCTGCCCCATTTGGACCCAGTAATCCAACCATTTCACCGAGACCAACCTGGAACGATACACGATTAACACTTGTGAAACTGGTTTTCCCTCGAAAACCAGGTAAACGAGACATCATAGGACGAAATCGTTTAGTGACTCGGTCTACATCGACGGGTAGACGCTTCTTATCAGGCGTACTACACCGTCCGTAATTAGAAAAAGTACTTACTGTGGGCATTCATTTAGCCTCCACTCATTCAGTCGAAAAGTGTTTCGACATATCGGCTGACAATCATGGTGTAATGGAAAGCGATTTACCAAATTAGAGCACCATAGTGCGAAACCGTATACTGCCATATAACAATGCCGTAATCATAATGTAATTACGGATTGTATTCAGCGTTATTTTGACCAATTCCCGAAAGAGTGTTATCGGTGAAATTGACCGTGTTTTAATAAATGCAATTGCCAGCAATGCTACGGGTGTCCACAACAAAATATGAGGTGAGACAACAAGCAGAACGATAACGAGTATAGATAAAATATAATAATATAAACTGTTACGGTAAAAAAAGAATTGACCCACAAGCATTTTTTGTCTCAATCTGGGGTGTAACTTTATCAGTGCGGGTACAATATATAAACGCCATGGTTCAATGAGCCACGCATCAACACCTTGCTTCTGCACCTCATGATAGATCAAGGCATCTTCTATAAATAGCTTTTTAGCACCTCGCTCAATCAAACGCCAAGCCAGATCCGTGTCTGCACCTTCTACAGCAAAGCCATGCGATGCGGGATATGAAAGTGTTTCGTCAAAACCAGAAACAGATAAAAATAAGCTGCGACGATAGAAAATATTACTGGTGG
>JARRRL010000219.1:0-4544 GCA_037380725.1 Gammaproteobacteria bacterium
CCACCATTGTGCCGCGTCAGATCATGGGCGATGGAACCGCCCAACACCGCCCCAACCACGGCGCCCACTTGTTTATTCCGCTTCTCGTGCCCCAACTCATTCCCGAGGCTCGCACCAATCACGCTCCCTAATAGTGTACCCGTCGCCGAATCACCAGACGATCGATACGAGACCTGTTCTTGCCAACATTCTTGTCGAGGTACCGATACCGTTCGCGTTTCGTAAATGGGTTTGCTCCGAATCACCTTTCCATAACGAGGCTCATGGTGACGGCGATGCTCATAACGCTGAGGCGGATCATAGCGGTGGTGTCGATTTTCATGATGCCTCCAACCATCGCCGTGGTCATGCCCAGCCATCGCGGGCGCCGCACCCAATGCCAGACTGAGGGCACTACATGTAACGATAACACCAATCGTTTTGCTGACTATTGCTTTCATGGTTCGTTTCTCCTAATCCACTGGTTTTGAGCCCTCTGGTAGCCAACTGATGCCAGTCAACTGATGCCATCACGGCGCCTGCCGGAGGGGTACCTTACCAATGCGGTTCGGGTACGAGACCACAATAACAAAGCTTACCTGAACGCTTGCTGAACGCAGCACACCTCATTGTGCGCAGCAGCAAACCTCCATTGTGTGCAGAAGGTGCACTGACGCAACACAACGGTATATGTCTGAAAAATGTACAAAATGTACAAAATGTACAAAATGTACAAAATTTGAATAGAAAGCGGAACACGATCGGCGTGAACTACAACACCGCCGCTGACGCGTTGACAGGCGACGAAGGCGACTCAAAGGTAGTCATTTGCGGATGCAATTCATCAAATAACGCCAAATATTCTTCCGTCAACTTATGCTTCGGCGCCATGTGCAACAAAGGCTTGCCCAGATCGTGCGACTCGCGCATCTTAACGGACGCAGAAAGAAAAGCATCCAGAATAGGTAAACCTTCGGCGCGCAACTCATCCACCACGCGCTGCGGAAAACTCGCCCGAGGTTGAAATTGATTCACAATAATCCCTTCTACTGTCAGCGAAGAATTGTGATCACTGCGTGTCTCTTCCACATTTTCCAATAAGGTGTACAAGGCCAATCGAGAAAACTGATCGCAATCAAACGGAATCAAGCACGCGTTCGCCGCAATCAACGCCGATAAAGTGTAAAAATTAAACGCCGGTGGCGTGTCGATATATACCGCATCAAACTCATTGAGGCTGCGCAGCAGATCACGCAATTTATAAATTTTATGTTTCGACTCCAGTTGCGCTTGCAAATCACCCAACTGAGGGCTCGCCGGCATCACATATAAATTATGAAAATCACTGTCGTGCACAAAATAACGCGGTTTGTGCGCCAACAGCTTAAAGGACAAGGTATCCTGAAAAAAACGCGCAACGGTTCGATCACCCAAGTGCTGAATACGATCACCCAACACATAATGCGTGGCATTGCATTGCGCATCGAGATCAACCACCAACGTTTTGAGACCCTTTGCGGCGCTGATGGCCGCTAAATTTACGGTGATGCTCGATTTTCCCACACCGCCTTTTTGATTGAATACAACTCGACGCATAACACGGCTCCTCATCCCTGTCAAAGCCCGTTAAGTATACCCGTTCGTGCACCTTACCTCAGTTCTGTCAGGGAAACAAACCTACTCGATTCAAACCCTGACTCAAATCCCGATTCAATTCCGGATTCAAACCCAGCCTCACAGAAGAAGGTTTCAAAGAAAGAGCTGATAGACCAGCCACAATAGGCCAATGGCAAGACACACGCCGCCAAGCGGCGCGCGCCACAAGCTGTTCGATCGGTTTTCTTGTGCTTCACGCAACGCTTTGAGCTCAGCCAATATGGCGGTTTGCGTCTCCGAAGCGTGCTTCAGCTCCAACAGCACATCGGCGCTAATCGTCGGCACAGTGAGAAACGCCATCCACCATTCGGGAGCCTGAATGCGCAAGAAATCCATCAATAACGGTCGATCGGCCAAACCCGGTAAGCACTCCGTGCACCACTGTCGCACCCAACGCCACAGATCGTAACGCTGAAACACCGACCACACATTTTCGACTAATTCACGATCACCCAGAATCTTAAGGTCTTCGATTGGGCCATGCTGCGAGGGATTCCCGTGCAAAACAGCCATCAATAATTTGCCCGCTGGGATCTGTACGCGCGCGTCCACCTCACCATCATAGTGCGTCAGAAACAGCACCCCGTCATCACAGAACTGACAATACATCACCGCATAAGGTTGATACGTTTTAATGCGAATAATATGACCCGCGTAGGCCTGCAACGCCTTCAACGCCTCAGCATCCTGCCGCAAGGCCTGATTCACAGCCTTTTCCAAAAATCCAGTGAGCATCGACATTAACAACGCTTCATTTGTGCGCTCATCGTCAACATTCACGTCATTGGCCTGTTCAGATTGTTGTTTACCTTGCACCCTGTACACTCTTGCTTTACCACGATTACCACGACTTTTATTACAAGACTGGCCTTGTATGACCGACATGCCGCCCGAAAGTCGAAAAACCCTATATCATACCTCGCATGAAAAAAGCACGATCGACGCGCCGCCCAGTATACCAGTCACACCGACTTCCGAAACGCTTACGTGAACAAAAAGAAGATGTAAACAACATTGAACCGCTAAAAAATTTCCGCCAACGTGCTGGCGAAACGCGCTGATCCCGTTTACACTGCGGGATCGACGACAGAGGAAAGATAAAACGGATTATGTCTAGCCTTTTCGAAACCTTTCTCCACACCACCTATACCGCACTCACTGGACCGGACTGGCTCAAATTTTGGAGCATCCCACTGCTGGCTAGTTTCATTGGTTGGTTCACCAACTGGTTGGCCATCAAGATGACCTTCTGGCCCATCGAGTTCATTGGCATCAAACCCTGGATTGGTTGGCAAGGCATTGTTCCAGCAAAAACCGAGAAAATGACCGCCATATTGACCGATAAAGTCATTACCAAACTCGGCACCTTGAAAGAATTTTTTAACCAATTGGAACCCGACAAAATAGCGGAACACATGACCGCGCTCGTCCGTCAGCATTTGGAAGAATACACCGACGAGATCATGCTTGAAGAACACCCCGTTCTGTGGGAAAACACGCCCGCTTGGATTAAACGTCGCATTCGCAAAACGGCGCATAAACACATACCACTCATTATCAAACATCTTTTGGCCGATTTCGGCGAACACGTTGGCGACTTGGTTGATCCCAAAAGCATGATGCTCAAAATGGCGCGCCGAGATCGAGGTCTCATGGCGCACGTGTTTCAAAAATGCGGCGAACAAGAACTGCGCTTCGTCGTGAACTCAGGTTTGTATTTTGGATTCCCCTTCGGATTGATTCAAATGCTGGTGTGGATACATTGTCCACAAAATTGGGTCTTGCCCACATTCGGTTTGATCGTGGGTTTCGCCACCAACTGGATCGCTATTAACGCTATTTTTCGCCCACTGCATCCCACACGCATTGGCCGCTTTACAGTACAAGGCTTATTTCTTAAACGACAAAAAGAAGTGGCGGAGGTGTTTTGCCGTTTGGGAACTCAGCGTTTTGTAACGCTCAATAATATTATGCAAGAAATGCTGTACGGTGACCGCGCCTACCGCACGCGTTCGATCATACGTCGGCACCTCAAACCACTCATTGACGCCACCGCTGTAAAAACCATGGCGCAACTCACCATCGGACTAAACGGTTTTGTTGACCTCAAACGCCGCGTAGAAGAAAAAGCCTGCGCACTCACATCCGAAGCCGTTGCAGACGACACCTTCAACCTCGCGCGCTCACACAATCTCGCTGCCCTCTTCCAAAAACGCATGGAGGATCTGAGCCCGGAAGAATTTCAAGATCTCATGCGCCCCGCCTTCCAAGAAGACGAATGGATTCTCATTGCATTGGGTGCCGCGCTCGGCTTCGGAGCGGGCCTACTTCAATTGATGCTCGTCTTCGGACACACGCTCTCCGTATAATCACGCTCTCTGATCACACAAGCACAAGCCCGAAACACGACAACACAGCAGTACAAACAGCTGTACAAAAGGAGCTCGTTAAGTGATGCCAATTGAATGGGGCAATGACTCTCAACTTGTTTTTGGGTTTGTGTTTCCGCTCACGGTTCTCGTATTCACAACGATGCTACACCACATCCTGCATCGATCCGGTCTTCACTGGCTCCTGTGGCGCGGTGAAAACAGCGCCCAGCAACAGTATGATTTAAGGACCAAAATCAGCCGACCCGGCATGGCGGCGGTACTGCGTGCGGATCAACTCGCCGCCCAGTTGCTCAGCCCTTCGGAATATCTGCACGCTTTGAACCCACAACGCCTCTTGAACGAAATGACACGTTTTCAGCAATCAAGCTGCGAAGAAATCGTGGACGACCTCATGACAACGACGCATCCAGCGTTATGGGCCGCGCTCCCCAACCCGCTCAAACAAGGTTACTATCGGCACGGCGCCCAATATTTACGCCCCTTTCTTGACGACGTATTGGACGACCTGGTCGAACA
>JARRRL010000220.1:0-4524 GCA_037380725.1 Gammaproteobacteria bacterium
CTCTCAGGCCCAGAGTGGCCAAAGAGTTCAACACCGGCTTGTACTTGCGCCCGTTTAGCCTGCAAATGCGTGGAGCGCGCCAGCACAATGCTGCCGCAATAGCACAGTCGATTGACCGGAAGATGCGACATATATCGCGCATCCATCCGAGCAGCTTGTGCGGTAATATCCGGGCGAAAACCCAATGGACGACCACTGAGGTGATCAATAACCTGATAAGTTTGAATCGCCAAGTCTTGGCCCGCACCCACCGCTAAGGCATCCACAAATTCCACCAAGGGAGGAAACACTAAATCATAAGCCCAACTGTCAAAATGGGTGAGCAATTGGCGCCGCAGGCACTCCAGTTGTGCCGCCGACTCCGGCAACAGTTCATCCACGCCATCCGGCAAAATCCAGGGCTGTCTTATTGTCATCGTCGCAGAACCTTCAGCGCAGTGATTACTGATCTAACAGTATTGTGTTCATGAGTCCATGAAAATGAAAGATTGTAATGCAATTTAGGATGAAGCTGATCGAAGCCACGTCAACAACACAAGCCCGATCACCATACTGCCCAACCCGATAAAACGGATCGTTTGATCAGACATGCTGACAATATTACTGTATGTTTGTTTAAGCAAGTTCGGCGATAAAAACGGTAACACGCCTTCTAAAACCAACACGAGCGCCACACCCGTACCCAGGTCAACCCAATTCATTCGACAAGCTCCAAGCAGTTAACTTTTTATAAACAGTCTGTTATCGTTTTTAGGACTGATCCTTGTCTCAGAACGAACACGCGCACTCACACTCACACTCACACTCACACTCACAAACAGTAAACCATCACCCTATTTTATCGCTCTGGTTTTGATACACAACTAAACATACGCGCACAAAAAAACCGGACACTGCAAGCCCGGTTACCAAATTCTATCATCTGGCAGATATTTCGAACACCCCCACTCTCCTTTCCTGCCCCCCCTTTCCCACTCCCCTTTTTGATACCAAAAATTTAATACCAAAGGGAAGCGGGGAACGGGGCGCAAACACAAGCTCTAATAATCTAAGGCTTTTTTTCCAAAATTGGGCTCTTTAAATAATTGAAAAAATCACTGTCTGGTGAAATTATAATCAAATCTGATTTACTGGAAAACGTGTTTTTATACGCCAGTAAACTTCGATAATACTCGTAGAACTGCGGTTCTTGACTGAATGCTTCGGCGTAAATGCGCGCTGCTGTCGCATCCCCTTCGCCTCGCAATGTCTCACTGTCTCGACGCGCCTTCGCTACGGAAATACGCGCCTGCGCATCGGCATCAGCCCGAACACCCTCAGCAATTTCTTTCCCTTTTGATCGATACTCCCGCGCTTCCCGCTCACGTTCAGCCCGCATACGACTGTACACCGATTCCGTCACTTTTGTGGGTAAATCGATCTGTTTAACACGAACATCCACAACCTCGATCCCATATTCCGCCTGCGCTATTGCATCGACCTGCTTGGTCAATTTCAACATCACCTGCTCGCGCTCCCCCGAGATCACCTCATACACCGTGCGCTCACCGAACTTATTCCGCAGCCGGCCATTGATAATGGGTGCCAACAAGCGCTGCGCTCGCCCCACCTCACCACGCGTGGACGTGAAAAATTTCTCCACATTCCGAATGCGCCACATGGCGTACGAATCCACAATCAAGCGTTTCTTTTCTTTCGTAATGTACTCTTCAGGCCGCATATCCATCAGCAAGATTCGCCCATCGTATCGCACCACTTCATGAAAGATCGGCAACTTAAACCCTAAACCTGGTCTCAGATCTGCACGAATAATACGACCAAATTGCGTCAACACCCCTCGCTGTGACTCTTTGATGGTGTACAGAGAAGCCGAAGCAAGCCACGCCAGGAACAACAGCACAATAACGCTGAACACACTTTTTCCATTCATCCTAACGGCCCTCCCCGCGACCAAACGATCGACTGCGTGGATCAATTGACTCACTCGACAGAGCGCTATCACTGGACGAACTGGGCAGCGTCGATCGCTGCGGTAGCACACGAAAATCGCTGTTCGTTGTCGGAGCGGCGCTCATGAGTTTATCCAGGGGTAAATAGGTGAGATTTTGGCTACCATCCACCGCCATTAATACCTTGCTTGAATTCGCCAACACCGATTCAATCGTCTCGATGTACAAACGATGCCGCATGATTTCAGGCGCTAATTTATACACTTCCAATAATTTAGTGAAGCGCGCCGTCGCACCTTCGGCTTGCTCCTCAACCTCCGTTTTATACGCAATGGCTTCTTCTCGAATTCGCGCAGCCATACCTCGCGCCTCCGGTATCACACTGTTGGCGTAGGCATCGGCTTCGTTCTTCAAACGCTCTTCGTCTTCTTTAGCGCTAATAACATTATCAAACGCTTCTTTTACCGCGACAGGCGGATGTGCATCACGCATTGTCACGCTCAGCACCACCAAACCCGTATTATAAATATCCAAATACGATTGCAAACGCGTTTCCACATCGTTCGCCAGCACCGCTCGTCCTTCGGTGATCACCGAATCCATCAGCGATCCGCCAACCACATGCCGCAGGGCACTCTCAGTGGCTTGTCGCAGTGCCGCCAGTGGATCGTTAATATTCAGAAAGAACTTACGCGCGTCATCAACGCGATATTGCACTTCAAGCTGAACGTCCACAATATTTTGGTCTTCCGTCAACATCGTCGCTTGATGCGTATACCCGCTGACTAATTCCGTATCTAAGGTCAACACCTCATCGATCAGTGGCGGATACCAATGTAAACCTGCGGTTTTTTGTGTCAAATACTTCCCAAACCGTAACACCACCGCCCGTTCCGCCTGTTCGACGCGATAAATCCCATTTACGCCCCACACAACGCCAGCGATCAACAGCAGAATTAACACCAAATTCATACCGCCACCGTTCGCAGCACCACCTCGTGGACCATCACGTCGATTGCCATTTCGGCCACCAAAAAAACCCGACAGCTTACTTTGCAAACCTTTCAAAAACTCATCCAGATCCGGTGGCCCATTATTATCCTGCCCACTCCCTCGCCACGGATCTTGTTTATTGCGATTGCCGCCGGGCTCATTCCACGCCATAGTACTCTCCACTCTCCAACTGCAAACCAACTGCATGCAAATACCTAAAATCGCTTACGCACGGTTTTTCATATCTGACTTCACCGCAACCGCATCGATCGTCAGGGACGCATTTGTCCAACGCCACGTAGCCGCATCCATTTTTATTTCACGCTCGTGCGAGTCGCTTACGTTCAGAGGTAGCGCCGTTTTCAATAGTGCTAACGGCGAATCATCCGAAACCGTCAGACTGTGCTCACCGCACCGTTCAATACACAATTCCATTTCTCGCGCTAAAATCGCCCATCTGGAACGGGGTAACATCACAACCGTGTTCCAATGCCCCTCATCCGTTACCGTCTCCGTCATGATCGCGCGATCCGCATACAAGGCCGCCCTAAGTCTACTGTACTGCGGAGGAATATCAACCATTCCCACCATCAATTCGCCCGCAACATAAACGCCAATCAAGGCCAATAAATGCGCAATCCCCTCACCGGTGATCGCACTCACCCAGGCGCAGGTCTGACCGTGAAAATACCCATCGGCCCGCTCACGCTCCGAAGCCGATAAGATGTCACACTTATTTAAAACCCACAATTGATTGACCGATTCCGCTCCGATTTCAGTTAATACGGCCTGAACTTGATCCACCTGATCCTCCCAACAGGGATGGCTGATATCGATCACGTGTAACAAGACATCGGACTGCGCAACTTCTTCCAGGGTGGCGTGAAAAGCGTCAACCAGCTTATGTGGCAAATGCCGGATAAAACCCACCGTATCCGCCAAGGTCACCGCACCAGATACAGGCACCGTTAATTTTCGCAGTGTCGGATCAAGCGTGGCGAAAAATTGATTCGCTGTGTACACGCCGCCGGATGACAAACGATTAAATAACGTTGATTTACCCGCATTGGTATACCCCACCAACGATACCGCTGGCACTTCCGCGCGTTGACGCGCTCGACGCCCTTGCTCACGCTGTTGCCGTACTTTTTCCAGTTTACCCCGCAGCGAACGCATGCGGGTACGCACCATACGCCGATCCGATTCCAGTTGCGTTTCCCCTGGTCCTCGTAGGCCAATACCGCCTTTTTGTCGCTCCAAGTGGGTCCAACCGCGCACCAAACGCGTTGACAAGTGTTCAAGTTGCGCGAGTTCAACCTGCAACTTCCCTTCGTGTGTGCGCGCACGCTGGGCAAAAATATCCAAAATTAGGCCAATGCGATCCAACACACGACAACACAAGACCTGCTCCAAGTTGCGTTCTTGAGAAGGACTTAACGCATGATTAAATAACACCACCTCAGCATCGGACGCCTCAACAGCTGATTTGATTTCTTCCAATTTTCCCGATCCGACAAACCAGCGCGGATGTGGTTTTGCACGAGAACCAACGATTAATGCCACGGGGTCCGCTGCCGCCGAC
>JARRRL010000221.1:0-5796 GCA_037380725.1 Gammaproteobacteria bacterium
TTCACACTAACTTTATGATTTAAATAATCTTAACACACAGAAACGATTATATCTTGACCGAAACAACCACGGTATGGCTGTCAGCGTTCAATAAACAACTGCAATTTTATCAAATTATAATTTTTTAATTCTACGATCAGAGTTGATTTAATGGAATGGCACGCGCTCACCGGGCTGAATAATTAACACCAGGAGACGTCGATCTAGGTAGGAGGTTGGTTTCGCTTCGACCAACGCGAATGGCTGGCCCGGATCGTTTTCAATATACGTAATGGTCGCCACCGGATAACCCGCCGGAAATCGTCCACCCAACCCCGAGCTGACCAAAACATCACCAACCAGCAAGTCAGCCGTATCCGGTACGTGAATCAATTGCAGCTTATCCAACTTTCCAGTGCCAACCGCAATGGCTCTTACGCCATTTCGAACAACCTGTACGGGCGTGGCGTGCGCTTCGTCCGTAATCAACAACGCTCGGGACGTAAAGGGACCCACATGAATCACCTGCCCCATCAATCCCTTCTGATCAATGATCGCCAAACCCACACTAATCCCGTCGTTCGCGCCACGATCCAAAATAACTTCATGCCGAAACGGGTCGTTATCCACACCAATGACTTCAGCAATCAGTACGTTTTCGTCCAAACTTTGCGATGACAATAACAAACTGCGCAGCCGTTTATTTTCTTCCAGCAACGAAGACATCTAATTTTCACTCGCCCACTGACTCACACCAACGGGTAAATGCGCCAAAAAAACCACCGGTTCCACAACATATTCCATACCACGACGCCATGCGGTCAACCAAGCATCGTTGCGTAATTCCAATACAATGATAATGGCGCTTAACACAGCAACCACGAGTAAGCGGTAACCCGCAGAATAGCCCCTCAGAAAGATCGTATCAATGACGTGCCTCCACGCACGTTACAGCCTCAGACAACAGGTGCAAACGGGTGTGAGCACAAATCAGTCTGATGAGAATAAATCAAAACCGCGCTGTTCCATCAGCTCCAGCGCTTTCCCTCCCCCTCGTGCCACACACGTCAACGGATCTTCCGCCACAATCACAGGCAAACCCGTTTCTTCACTGATCAAGCGATCCAAATCACGCAGCAACGCGCCACCCCCGGGCAGAACCAATCCACGTTCCGCAATGTCAGACGCCAACTCCGGTGGCGATTGCTCTAAGGCGCTCTTCACCGCATCAACAATGCTATACAGGGTTTCTTGCAGGGCTTCCAGTATTTCCACACTGTTAAGTGTAAAGCTGCGTGGCACACCTTCAGCTAAATTGCGCCCACGTACATCGATTTCCAATAATTCACTCGCCGGATAAGCACTGCCCACTTCTTGCTTTATGCGTTCTGCAGTTGCTTCGCCGATCAAGGCACCGAAGTTACGCCGCACATACGTCACAATCGCATCATCAAACTTATCGCCACCCACACGTACGGAGTCCGAATACACCACGCCGTTCAGAGAAATAATCGCGATCTCCGTAGTGCCACCACCGATATCAACCACCATCGAACCACTGGCTTCTTCCACCGGTAAACCCGCTCCCAAGGCAGCCACCATCGGCTCCTCGATTAAATAGACCTCACGGGATCCGGCACCGTATGCCGATTCTTTGATGGCTTTTCGCTCCACTTGTGTGGACTTACACGGCACACACACCAGCACGCGAGGGCTGGGTGTGATAAAACTGTTTTGGTGAACCTTATGGATAAAATGCTGCAGCATTTTCTCCGTGACGTGGAAATCAGCAATGACCCCATCTTTAAGGGGACGAATAGCTGTTATATTGCCAGGCGTTCTGCCCAACATTCGCTTCGCGTCTGCCCCAACAGCCGCTACATTTTTTTGACCGTTGTGATGACGAATAGCAACCACCGATGGCTCATTCAACACAATCCCTCGGTTACCCACGTAAATCAGCGTATTCGCTGTACCCAAATCAATCGACAAATCGCTTGAAAACAATCCCCTGAGTTTCTTAAACATTCATAACCGTCCGTAAGAAGCGCCCATAACACGGGTAACAAACACAAATCCAAATTACATTCCAGTGAAAACATACTGCCAAGACACATTTCAAGACGCAATCCAGATGATTCCCAATTGGGTTATGCGGAATAACTTATACCCAAGCATTCGACAAAGGCTGAGGAGATAGGCTACCCGTGTAAGCGGACAAAACGGTCTGGGTTAAGTGGTGAAATTGTTAGTATGGTGTAATCCACGCTGCGCGCAAGTCTAACACAACTTATTGACGAACAAACAACAATCCCATACTTATAGTCGGTAACATACCACCATCCCAACCCCCCAACCACAGCACAATGCCGCATCTCGCAAACCCGTATGCCGCTAAGACTGTGCGCAAAGACTGTACTACTAAGACAATGGCGTATGTCTCACACGATTGCAGTACGCTGAGATTGCAGTACACTTGATGCCTGCTGGCAACACCGCCTCCGGCGCTCACAGTTGTTCTGTTGTCTGTTGCCACTTTACCATAACGCTCGCCCGACGGTTTTCAACGATCTGTACCAGAGCTCGGCCAAATGCAAGCTGAACTGTCGCCCATCCTCGGACTGGTGGAACAACTGCAAGCCGTCAACACGGATGGCATTGAACCACTCGCCCACGCCGTCGACATCACCCCCACCTATCGAAGTGATGTCGTCACCGAATCAGACCAACGGCACACCTTGCAAATGGGCGCGCCCGCAGTCGAAAACGGCCTCTACTTGGTGCCACGCGTCATTGAATCGTGTAGTTGAACCACTTTTTACCAAGCAAACAAGCGATATAGCCAAAACAAAATCTAAGCATCTAAATCTAAGCATCTAAGAAAAGCCGATTTAAATAGACGATTTAAATAGACGATCGATACCTTCCAGGGAGAAAAAGACCTGTGGCCTTACATCACGAAAGCCTGGTGAGTTTGCAATCTTTACTGCGATCCAAAAAATGCTCCAGCGTGGAAATAACCCAGCATTTTCTGAAGCGCATTGAACAGCAGAACGATGCCGTCAACGCATTCATTACCCCAACCCCTGAACAAGCACTCATTCAGGCACGCGCCGCGGATCAACGACGCGCCGAGGGTGACGACAGCCCCTTACTCGGATTGCCGATCGCCCACAAAGATATCTTTTGTACGGAACAGGTACGCACCACCTGCGGATCACGCATGCTGAAAGATTTCATCTCACCCTACAGCAGCACCGTAACCGAACGCTTGGATCACGCTGGAATGGTGTCACTGGGTAAGACCAACCTCGACGAATTTGCCATGGGCTCATCCACCGAAACCAGCTATTTTGGCCCCAGCCGCAACCCCTGGAATCATGACTACGTTCCGGGTGGGTCCTCTGGCGGTTCGGCAGCTGCGGTAGCCGCTCGACTGGCCCCCATCGCCACCGGAACCGATACGGGAGGCTCCATCCGGCAACCCGCCGCATTTTGCGGATTAACAGGCTTAAAACCCACATACGGACGCGTATCTCGCTGGGGTATGATTGCCTTTGCTTCCAGCCTGGATCAAGGCGGTTTATTGGGATACTCTGCGGAAGACGTAGCACTGGCGCTCAGCAGCCTGTGTGGTTTTGATCCGCGTGATGGCACCAGCGCTCGTGAGCCAGTACCCGATTTTTTCACCGCCACCCAATGCCCCTTTCGCACACCATTAACCATTGGGTTACCCACGGCATTTTTCACCGATGAGCTGAATGAAACGGTACGCACCTTAATCGAGGACGCCAAAACGGTACTGAGCAAGTGGAACGTCCGTTTCGTTCCCGTCGAACTGCCCCACTTATCTTTATCCATCCCGACGTATTACTTAATTGCGCCCGCTGAGGCCAGTTCAAATCTGTCGCGATTCGATGGGGTACGCTTCGGCTACCGTTGTGACAACCCACAAAATCTGCACGATCTGTATCAGCGCACGCGGCAAGAAGGTTTTGGCCGTGAGGTAAAACGGCGCTTGCTCATCGGTACATACGCGCTGTCGGCGGGATATTACGACGCCTATTACCGCAAAGCTCAGCAAGTTCGCCAATTAATTAAGCGTGATTTTGTCACCGCGTTTGAAAACGTTGACATCATTTTGGCTCCCAGCACGCCCAGCAACGCTTTTCGAATCGGAGAAAAACGTGACGATCCCGTGGACATGTACCTCTCAGACATTTACACGGTTGCCGTAAACTTAGCTGGCTTACCCGCCATG
This sequence comes from Gammaproteobacteria bacterium, assembly GCA_037380725.1. Taxonomy (GTDB): domain Bacteria; phylum Pseudomonadota; class Gammaproteobacteria; order Pseudomonadales; family JANQJO01; genus JARRRL01. Next base: position 4,241 of record JARRRL010000221.1, read on the forward strand.
AGTTTACCCATGGGATTCCACAACGGTCTCCCACATGGTCTGCAGCTCATCGGCAATTACTTCGACGAAAGCAGTTTGTTGCACCTCGCGCACCAGTACCAATCGCTGACAGATTGGCACAAGCAGATACCGCGTGACTGTGATTGAGTACCGCATCATTTTTACTCTGGGCGCTCACCCAAATTCTGAGCTGAGTGCCCAACCCGAACCGGATTTGAGGAGTTCACCTTATGTGGCAACCCGTCATTGGCCTCGAAGTGCACGTACAACTGGCCACAAAATCAAAAATATTCTCTGGCGCTTCCACTCACTTTGGCGCTGAACCCAACGCTCAGGCCTGCGCCATTGATCTAGGCTTACCCGGTGTATTGCCTGTACTCAATGAGGAAGCCATTCGCATGGCATTGCGATTTGGTTTGGCCATTGACGCAGAAATTCCACCGCGTTCGATTTTCGCCCGCAAGAATTATTTCTATCCAGATTTGCCGAAAGGGTATCAAATCAGCCAGTACGAAGAACCCATTGTGGGACACGGTCAACTCTTGATTCACACCCAGCAAGGCCCTCGCGCCATCCGGATTACGCGAGCGCACTTAGAGGAAGATGCCGGTAAGTCATTGCACGAAGATTTTCACAGCCAAACGGGCATCGACCTCAACCGTGCGGGCATGCCCCTACTGGAAATTGTCTCTGAACCAGATCTGTACAGCGCTGAAGAAGCCGTGGCGTATTTAAAAGCACTGCATGCGCTCATCACGTATCTGGACATTTCTGACGGCAACATGGCCGAAGGCTCCATGCGCTGCGACATCAATATTTCGCTGCGCCAGCACAACAGCATTCAGCTTGGGACGCGAGCCGAAATCAAAAATGTAAACTCATTCCGTTTTGTGGAAAAAGCCATCGCCTATGAAATTGAACGGCAGTCGGATCTGTTAGACGCGGGTAAAACCATTACTCAAGAAACGCGCCTATACGATGCCGATAAAAACCAAACACGCCCCATGCGCAGCAAAGAAGAAGCCAACGATTACCGTTATTTTCCTGACCCAGACCTGCTGCCAGTAGACATCGATCCGACACTGTTGGACAGTTTAAAAGCTCATTTACCGGAATTACCGGAAGCTAAACGCGAACGCTTTGTACGTCAATTCGGACTCTCAGAGTACGACGCGTCCATCATTACCAGCAGTCGGGATTTGGCTGCTTATTTTGAACAGGCATTAGCCATCGTGCCCGCCGCCCCCAAACTCTTGTGTAATTGGATTACGTCAGAACTGCTGGGCACCTTTCAGTCCTCGCAGATAAACGCCGAATCCTGCCCCATCAGCCCAGCACAGCTTGGCAAATTGGTTTTGCGCATCCACGATAAAACGCTTTCCACCAAAACAGCCAAACAAGTGTTCGATCACCTGCTGCGCTCAACGGAAGACACCGATGTCATCATTCAACGCGAGGGTCTCCAGCAAGTCACGGATACGACTTTCATTGATGACCTAGTCACAAGTCGTCGCCGACAACCCGGATCAAGTCGCCCAGTTTCGCGCCGCAGACGA
>JARRRL010000221.1:5810-10299 GCA_037380725.1 Gammaproteobacteria bacterium
TGATGAAATCGTCTCAAGGCAAAGCCAACCCACAACAGGTCAATCAGGCCTTGATCTCCGCATTAACAAAACCAGCGTAAACCATTCACGTACTATTCACTAACGATATGCATTCCCACGCGGGAGCGTGGGAACAAGAAACGAGAAACGAGAAGAATTTTCATGATGATGGCAACGCACCACGTCATTCATTCATACGCATGCCATTACCCCCCTCGCCACACCACCGGTTCAATATCAAGACGTACACCAAATTGATCCAACACGCGTTGCTGAATTTCTGTTGACAGTGCCACGATTTCCGCTCCTGGTCCCGGCGCATGACGCACCAGTACCAAAGCATGGTGCGCATACACACCCACATTCCCGCGACGATAACCCTTCAAGCCCGCCTGCTCAATCAAATACCCGGCTGACACTTTTACCCGCTGTACCTGCTCACCGCTTTCACGCTCCGCAACACCCCACGCATCCGCATTCGACAATGCAAAAATCGGTATTTCAGGCAACTTTTGACGTAAGCGCTCCGCTTCAGACCGCAAGATCAGGGGATTTTTAAAAAAACTGCCGGCATTGGGCAGCACAGCAGGATCGGGCAATTTTTGAGAACGAATGGCACACACCGCATCAAACACATCACGCGCCGAACGCGGCGCTGCACATGCTTTCTGAAGCGCCGGGTAGCTCAGCACAGGGTGGAAACGGCGCGAGAGACGAAAATCAACTGCGGTAATAAACCATCGATTTGCATCATCTGGGTGTTTAAAAATGCTGTCTCGATAGGCAAATCGACACGCCTGTTGTGTAAAATAACGCGCGCTTCCCGTGCGGATATCCACCGCGTGAACACCAACACACACCTGAGATAAATCACTGCCATATGCACCAATATTTTGGACCGGTGCCGCCCCCACCGTTCCAGGGATTAACGCCAAATTTTCCAATCCCGACAAACCCGCATCCACACTCTGCTCAACCCAATCGCGCCACAGCTCACCCGCCGCGACCCGCCATACTTCGGTATCCCCATCGGATTCTGTACTCACGCGCGTCACACCTTTGATCGCGCTCAACAATAAAGTCCCCGGAAAATCAGCGCCAAATACCACATTACTGCCCTGCCCTAAAACCCAAATCGGCGAGTGCTGCGCGCAATGCGACGTATCCGCACACCACTCAAGCACATCGCGGACTCGCTGAATCGAAACCCCTTGCACCGCCCAATTTGAACTGGCCAAGGTGTGTCGCGTACTCAAATCCAGGTCACTGAGAACAGACTCGATCACCATTCACATCACTCACTGCTGGCGATTTTCGGTTTTGGGATTGCGGCTTGCCGGATGGGATGACACCTGATCATCCTTATTAATAGTCATTTTTATTAATAGTCTTTTTCAGAAAAGTTATTGTAGATGTGCTCTAACAAGCCATCGCTGGCGTCTTCGATCAAATTCAACACGTTTTCAAAGCCATCTACACCACCATAATACGGATCCGGCACATCGTGATGCGTCGCGTTTGCAGCAAAAGACAGAAAAAGCGCCACCATGGCACCCGTCGAGCCGGTGTGCAATTGCTTCAAATCATGCAAATTGGATCGATCCATCGCCAACACATAGTCAAATCGCTCAAAATCAGTCGCGCAGACCTGGCGTGCACGTAAAGCCGATAAGTCGTAACCCCGCTGAGCGGCAGCGCGCTGTGCGCGTTGATCCGGCGGATGCCCCACGTGCCAATCTCCGGTGCCTGCAGAATCAATTTCAATGCAATCCGACACATTAGCCTGCATCACTCGATGACGAAAAACCGCTTCAGCGGTGGGTGAACGACAAATGTTGCCCAAACACACAAACAATACCCGAATCACCGAGCCCCCCATTCAGCAAACAGTAAATCAATTTTTACTGTGCACACCCAAACGTAGCCTTAAGCGCTCAAGGTTGTGCGCCAATAAATTTGAAATATCAGACCACGGTTGCAATTGACTGCGCAAAACCATCGCCACTTGCAACCAATCAGCGACACTCACCGTCGCATTGACGCGCAACACATATCCATTTTCCATCACGGCGCTTCGCAACTTCACCGCGTCTTTTTCCGTCATGAGCACCCAGGAAGCACGCCGTAATGACGCAATCTCTTTCTCCGTATACGTGTGGTGATCGGTAAACACGCGCGGTTTAAACGTCAAACCCAATTGGCGCAGCGTATGAAAAAAACGCTCCGGATTACCAATACCCGCCACCGCGACGCCTTCTCCAACCAGCAAATCCGCCAGGGTTCCAATCGGCAGCAAACGCTGATCTTTTAAGCGCAACAATCCTTCCGGCTCAATGTTCATGCTAATCTGAGGCGGCAGCGACAAACCACGCGACTCACTCGTCGACAGCACATCCCCCCCATTGACCACGATTAAGGACACCGAACTCAATCGATCAATCGGTTCTCGTAAAGGTCCTAAAGGTAAGCACAAACCATTGCCCAAACGCCGCTGCCCATCCACCACAACCATTTCCACCGCGCGGTCCAAGGCATAATGCTGTAAACCATCGTCACTCAAAATAATGTTAACTTTCGGCCATTTCTTCAATAATGCGGCCACAGCACGCGGGCGGTCGCCATCGATGACGACGGGAATGTTAAGTCGCTCCGCCAGCATGCAGGGTTCATCCCCCCCACAGGCCACAGGGGTATCGCTGGACACAAAATACGGATAATACGGTGCATGAGCCCCATAACCACGCGACACCACCCCCACGCGCAAACCCGCTTCACCCATCCAATGGGCGAGCGCCATCAATAAGGGGGTTTTTCCCGTACCACCTACAGTGAGATTGCCTACCACCACAATGGGTACCGAAAACGCGACTTTTTCACGCACGATCCAACGCTGGCGCCTTGCACGAATCAAACGCGCCATCCACGCGTGCACACATCGCGCCAGAGCACCAGGTGAAGCGCACGCGTACCAGTATCGATTAATCCATTGATGAATCGTCTTTTTCACGCTGTATTCTTCTCAGACACCTTACGCATTCCTGAGGCCACAAATGCGGCATAAGCGCCCTGCGCATTCATCAAGGTATGGTGATCGCCTTGTTCAACGATTTCACCATCTTGCAGCACAACAATCAGGTCCGCACTTTGAATCGTCGACAAACGATGCGCCACCACAAAAGTCGTTCTGTTTTTACGCAAAACATCCAAAGCAGCCTGCACGTATTGTTCCGCACTTTGATCCAATGCAGAAGTGGCTTCATCCAAAATCAAAATAGGCGCATTCTTTAACACTGCCCGTGCCAAAGCGATCCGTTGCTGCTGCCCACCCGACAATTGAGTTCCCTCCGGTCCAACACGCGTATCCAGACCATCGGGTAAACGTTCAATGAATGTTTTCGCCTGTGCGGCCTCTGCCGCCGCCCAAATCTCTGCGTCGCTGGCTTCTTGCAACTCACCGTAAGCAATGTTGTGACGGATGCTGTCATTAAACAGATAAATATGCTGATTCACAATGCTAATTTTGTGCCGTAAACTGGCCAATGTCACCGCTTCTATGGCTTGCCCATCAATCAAGATACGCCCTGAATCAGGTGTAATGAAGCGTGGGAGCAATTTAATGAGTGTCGTCTTTCCTGCTCCTGATGCGCCGACAATCGCCACCGTCTGGCCAGGCTCGACCGTCAAATTGATGCCCTTTAATACCGCCTCATTTGCCTCGGGATATCGGTAGGTCACGTTCTCAAATACCACATGACCTTGCTGCGCCAACAATTCCAGTTCGCCCCGATCGCTTTCTTCCTCGAGATCCAACACCTCAAACACCGAACGCGCCGCCGCAATACCACTCTGTAGCGGTGCATTCACTTGAGTCAATTGACGCAACGGTTTAGCCAGCAATCCGGTCGCGGTAATAAAGGCCATGAAATCACCAACCGTCAGGGGTTCAAAAATAGCGGGGTTCAATGCCAGCCAAATGACCATAGACAACATGATCCCCATTATCATTTGCACAACGGGCGTATTGATCGATTGGGTCACCACCAATTTCAAACTTTGACGCAAATTATTGCTACTGGATTTGGCGAATCGCTCACCTTCCCACGATTCAGCCGAATAAATTTTCACCGACTCATAACCGTTGATGGTTTCTGAGGTCGCGTGCGTCACATCCCCCACCGAGCTTTGAATTTGCGTACTGAGGCGATTCAAGCGCGCACTGGTAAAATTAACGCTCCAACCAATAATCGGCGCTATCGCAAAGAAAATCAGCGATAATTTCCAATTTAAATACAGCAAATACGCCATCAAACCAAAGACCGTAAAGCCTTCTTGCAATATGGTCTTTAACGCTTCCGAGCTGGCAAACGCCACTTGCTCGGTGTTGTAGGTCATTTTTGACAACAAACGCCCCGCTGCATTTTGCTGGTAATACGCAGGCCCCAAATGCAACAGACGCTGAAACATGGCTAAGCGCAGGTCATGCACAACA
>JARRRL010000222.1:0-5738 GCA_037380725.1 Gammaproteobacteria bacterium
GCTCGGATTAAGTAGACGCCAGCCGTATATGCGTGGTTAATGCTGCCGCAGTTCTTGCGCGGCATTTGCTTCCTCTCGTTCCCACGCTCCCGCGTGGGAATGCATACCGTACTACCATACCGCACAAAGCTCCAATAACCCAGCCATTCCTGCATAATCTCTAGCACTGGAATATCGCCAATGAATGGCTTCATCGACATAACCTCGTTTAACTGGGTTTTGATGAATATAATCAATCTTCTGCCGCATCATATCCTCATCTTGAATCAACTCAGGATGCACACCTTCCTGCCAAAATTGATAAGCATGATCGACTTTATGGGCTTTTTTGTAAAAAGCCAATTGGTCAAGAATTTGCCGTATCTTATTTTCAGCCAGATATTGAATCATATTTTTTGCAGACCATGATTTCAATCGGGCAATGTCCCGGTCTAACGCTTTACTTTGCAGAATAAAGTGACAGTGGTTTTCTAAAATAACCCATGCATACACATTAAGACGCTCTTTGCTTAAAAAGCGCTGTGAATCTAGCAGAATGTTGACGGTTGTGGGTTGGTTATTTTGTAACGGCTTCTACCCCTTGTTTATACTTTCTATGTATCGTCATGTGGTTGGTATGCATTCCCACGCGGGAGCGTGGGAACGAGAATACCACGGCTACAAGTGTCAATAACACCGATTAATTCCGCTTTATCCGTCAGCTCATGGCGAAAGCGCTTTGTGCTGAACTCGACAACGTTGAACCATTGACGATACTCTCTCTCGTTCTCTCGTTCTCTCGTTCTCTCGTTCCCACGCTCCCGCGTGGGAATGCATAAGTATTGTTACTATACGTGAGGTGCTATGAAGAGAACGTGGCTATGTTTATAATGTAATCATTACTGTGTAGTTCATGAGCCAGTTGTTCTTGAGCCTGCTGTTCTTGAGACTAAAGCCATTATTCGACAACAATTGAATATTATTGTTGTTATAAACGATGATTATTTTAGTAACATTAACATCAAATTGGCCAGATAAGCCAACGAGATGTTTTAAAATGTTATTTTGTTAACAATATTTTTTCTTGTCATACTGTTCTCTGCTCCTCGGTGGGCGCGTTCATGTTGCCGGCGACTGCTTCACAGCCTTGAAAATAAGGTGTAGATAAATCTGGTGTTTTTCTGGTAGTGTACGATCTAATTCAACGGTAATTGCTGTGTGGCGGTTCTGAACGCAGAGGGTTACCGATGTTGTGTGTGATGGTCGTGTAACGGTCGAGTGGTGCGAATGCAAAGTGCGTAGGCCGAATAAAACGATGTTCAAGAACGTTGTTCAAGGATGAATACCAGTGAGACTAACCTTTCCCATCCGAGTGCGGCGATGGAGCGTCGACCGTGTTTTGTTTTGTGGCACACGCTTGTTGTCCGTTGTTTTCCAGCTTTTCGTTGTTTTCCAGTTTGATGTATCGCTGAATCCCCAAGGGGAATCGCATTTTGTATTCGATGGAAACCTTTGCCATGAACTTTGCCATGAATGAGTATGCGGTCAATGCCTATGCGGTCAATACAATAGTGGTCTCTGATGCCGATAGCGATTAACGTGGCCGAACTCAAGCAGGGCGTGCCGGATCAATCGTTGATCGGGCAACGACTCAACACCTTATTAAAGCTGCGCGCGTCGCGTTCCAAGATTAATACCCAAGTGTTGCAGCAAATGAGTTATGCAAAAGAAGCGTCTTATCTCGGTTGCCGATTACCCAGTTTTACCGTTGGACTGTCCATCATGCTTGGCATGTTGGGCACCTTCGTGGGTCTGTATCAAATGGTGGGTGAAGTGCAGAGTTTGCTGCCGCGCGATATCTCCATTGCGGTGATGAATTGGGAGGTGTTTCAGGGGCAGATTAATGATATGCACAATGCGCTTATGGGCATGCAAAGCGCCTTTATTACGACTTTAGTGGGCTTGGTGTCCGGGGTGGTGGTTTCTCTGCTGAATTTTTTCCTCAAAAAATCTCAGGCCTCGACTTTTGAAATGCTCGATCGTTTTACTTCCGAAGATCTCTTGCCCGCTACCGTGCCCGTCGTGGAAGATGAAACGATTTTGGAGCAAATCAGCCGCGATGTGCAGACCTCGTTTACGCGTATGAATCGAGTCATCGCGCAAAATAATGAATCGTTGACGCAGTTGAATGCTGTTCAAATTTCCTTTGATCGCATTTTAGAAAACATTCAACGAAAAACGCGTCTTGACGCGATGCATAATTTTGAACACGTGGTTTCAGAATTGATTCAAGTGAATCAACTCATTTCCAGCATGACTTCCACCATGACACACGCTTTGCCTAAGGCCTTGGAAACACTGCAACGCCAAAATCAGACGATCGTGCAGGACGTGGGACGCTTGGTGTCGGATACCCAAAAAGATCTGCAGCGCTATGTCCAACACCGACCGCTGTTGATGATGAACGTGCGTATTTCCAGAACCGGTTGGGTGGCGCTGGGTGGCTTGACCGCGCTGTTGCTGGGCCTGTTTTTGTATTACTACACGGGGGTGCACGTGTCATGATGTTTTCTTCAGAGCCGTCCAACATGGATACGGTGGGCCCAGCGTTTTCGAGTGGCTTTGCCAGTGATGCGGAGATCAGTTATTGGCCCGCGATCATTGATATGCTGACAACCATCTTGATGTGTTTTTTTCTGTTCAGTTTTTTTCAAAATATCTTGAATGTGGAAGATTTAAAATCCCTGAGCATTCGCATCAATCAGGAAAGATTTATTCAAGCGTTTAAACAAGAATTCGCCCAGGAAGATCGCGATGGAACGGTTAAAATTGAAGCAGATTTGAATATCATTCAGCTCACCTTCAGTGATCAAATCCTGTTTGCTTCCGGTGATGACAAGCTGCAGCCATCGGGTATGGCGGTGTTAAAACGGTGCTTTGATGTATTTAATATGGCCAAGGAATCCAATTATAAGCAGATTCAAATTGAAGGCCATTCGGATCATAATGTGTTTTACCACGATACCTTTCCGCGTGATAACTGGGAGCTGTCCTACGCGCGAGCGCAAAGCGTGTTGCATGTGTTTTTGAAAGAAATTCGCCGTCACGGTTCCAGCACCGTGTTGTCTCGCGAGCTGTTTTCGGCCAACAGCTACGCCGATACCCGCCCGGTCGATGAAGAGGATTATGCCAAAAACCGCCGAATCGAAATTCGCATCTTTTTCTCCACCCCGGACGAGCGTGGTGGCGCTGATGTTCGTTCCTGAGTCAAACGACGCGGTGGAGTGCATGGCGGATCGCTTGGATCGGTGCTTATGGCGCTATGAAACAGGCCGTTATCACGTCGTCATCGTCTACCAGCAGTTTAAAGCAGCCTTGGATCGACTGGAGGAACGGTTCAGTCGTTTGAATGGGCATCGAGCGGGTTTATTGCGCTACGCCGTGGAGGCGCTGCGCGCGGTAGAGCGCTGTTTGCAGCGCGCGCATGATGCCTTGATCCATCAATATTTTCGTGCGTGTTTGGAGGCCATGCGGCTGGCGGAGGCGGGTTTTAAGGAGTTGGGACTTACTGTGCGGGCTATGCGTGCGGTGGATGCCTTGCATCAGTTTATTGATCGTTGCCGTGTCCAAATACCGCTGGATGTGTTTGCTGCCCTGCCGACGTTTCGCTTGTTTTTTTCTGCTGTGTCTGATTGTCGGTATTTTTTAGAGCAAGCCGCGCCGCGTGCCACCATGGAGATGGTGCGTTTTTGTCGGCAGCAGTTAAAAAAATGGTGTCAGGTGAGTGCATCGATGTCGCTTGAGCTTACTGAACAGCGCTTGAACGTCTTGAGAACGCTGTATCTGGCCAGCTTGGAATGGCCGGTGACTATAGCTTATGACGAGCGCGTGCTGCAAAATGTTGAAAATTTATTGAGTGATGATCCAGCGTATTGTGACTTGGTGCAAGAGGTGTTGAGCGATTGCGAACAGGAAATCGCGCTTTTTCAGGCGTTTTTAGATAATTGGCGCTCCGTTCAGGACGTGGCGAGTGAGGCGCATTGTCGTCAGTTGCGCCTTACCTTGCAGGAAAAGCTGCAACAGCAGTCGTTGGAGCAGGCCATGGAGCTGCTGCAAAGCTCCCGCTTGGCCTTGACGAAGGGCGCGCTCGCTGATGCGCGCGTTGCTGGCGTAAGCCATCGGTCCGCCGTAGCGGCAGAGTGACGCTGTGACGGGTGATGCGAAAGGGGAAGTAGGCGATTCAAGGGAGGTCTTGCCATGTCTGAAAATTTAACGGTCTCATTGAAGATTGCACAGGAGTCTCACACGACGGCACCCGAGCCCGGCCATTGCCTGGTGGTTTTTGAAACCATTGGCGAGGGGCGGCGCTTTAAAACCATTCTGGCAGCGGATCAGACTTTTACGCCTGAACGCCGCGGTGGTTTGGTGAAAGATTGGTTTTCCCGAAAATCCAGTTACGTGTCTTATGCGGTGAACCCCTTGCCGCCGGAGATCGAATTTTCGGGGCGCTTTGCTTACGATCATTGTCGATTTTTCAGTTTGCATTTCACGGTCCGTTTTTCCGTTGAGGAACCGCGTGTGCTGGTGGAACGCTTGAACAATGATCCCGTCAAACGGGTGCAAGATGAAATTAAACGTCGCGTGGGGCAAGCCGTTCGTCAGTACGACTGGTTGACCATTAAAAATGATTTTGAAACGGTGATGGACGCGGTGCTGGAGGATGATCATCCTGCTATGGTGAAAATTCAGGATCGCGCGAAAGAGTACGGTATTTTTGTCGAAGAAATTTTGATTGGGTGCCGCTTGGATGAGCAGGAAACCGTTGTGGATCGCGGTATATTGGCGGAAGAATCGAAACGCGCGCTCATGAGCTTGGAGACGGATACGGAACACCATCGCTTAAAATTAGAGGCCAGTCTGGCTTCGAGCCGAGCGGATTTGGAGGCCTTAAAATTTGGTTTTCACGCCAAAGCGACAGCACAGAAAGTAATTGTAGAGGCTTTTGAAACCAGCGTAAAAAGTTTGGCGGCGAACATTGGTTCTGCTGAGGACTTGCAGCACGCCTCACAAACCTTGGTCGAATTGCTGCAGGATCGCCTGCCCACGCTCATGTTGGGAACGTCGACCGATGATGAGGATGTGTCGAAGCAGGAGGAACGACCGACTGCTGAGTTGGACGTGCCCACGAATCACACACCGGAAGCTCAGACACCGGAAGCGCCGTCGAGTGAACCAGAGCCGGTATTGCTGCGCGAGAAAGTCGAGGGAGAGCAAGAAGGTGAGGGTGAGCAAGAAAGCAAGGATCTGTGGGTTGCTTTACAGCAGGCGATGGCGCAGTTGGAGTCGGTAACCTGTGATCAGCCACTCAAGGAACAGTTGCAAGCCAGCTTGGTGCATGTGCTGGCTGAACGCGCTTTGGGCTTGTTGGGTAATGGGGAGCGATGTGCGCATTATACCCAGCAGCTCCAAGCTCAAATTGCGGAATTGCCCGAGGCAAACCCCCAATTTGAGGCGTTTATTAAGCGCATCGTGAACCTTGAAAAAAACGTTGATAACGTTGATAACGTTGATGTTGAAAGCCGTTCTGAAAGCCGTTCTGAAAGAAAGGTTGAAGGAAAGCTTGAAGGAAAGGTTGATACACGAACGGAAACCGTGGAAAGTTGATCCTTGATGCGGTGCGTTATTCAGCAACTTAATAATAGTAGCCATCCGCTGGTTTAGCGCCGCACACCAACAAATTGTATCATACCTGCGCCTGT
>JARRRL010000223.1:0-8611 GCA_037380725.1 Gammaproteobacteria bacterium
TCTCCCTCATCTCCGAAGACGTCCTCGCAGCGTTTTCGAACTTTTCCCCAATACAGATTCATGACTTCGCTCACCAATTGGTTCATGTAGTCACAATTTGTCTGACTTTTTTTGAGCGCCGTGTGCTCATTCGCAACGAGCCGGATGGCATCATCTTCTTTCATTAAAAAAGTCAACACTCCATTACCAAAATTGAATTGTACAGGGAGAATACTGGTGTATTCCGTTGTTATAATGTGATCATAGAGCAGGAATGGTTTTGAAGACTTTATTTCACAGCTTCGAAATGTGTTTTTTAAAACCTCTAGACCTGCATTCAAAAAAATATCGACAAGCGAATTTGGAAAATAAAAACCGTATAAAAATTTATCAGTATATTTTTTGAGGCTATCCGGGTCATTGGTGTTATAGCAGCCAGCAATTAGATTTCTTTTATCCGATGATAAATCACTCAACTCTCGATCGGCGCTCAGTCGAACAAAAACTGGTATATTGTTTCTGTGTCGATGTATAACTTTTGCAATCTCAAAACCGGTTAAATCATTGATGTCAGAATTTTCGCTTAAAAAAACGGCGCAAATGTCTGTTTCCTGAAAATTATCGTGTTGTAGCAAGGTTAAAATATTACCCGTTTCAGATTCAGGCTTGATTACGTTACACTGATGAACAACACTTTCAATCAACTTGATTGCGTTTGGGTCCGAATCATAAACAAGCACATTGCACGCAAGTTCTGCATTATTGGAAGTGAGTGAAGCTGAATTATTCGCATTGAACATATCAATGACTCATATATTTTATGGCCGACAATGTATGTAGAGCAACAGTAATAATACGATTAATTTAAATAGAATTGGATTCTATATTTTAAGCTAAACGCATTTCATCTTGTTTGCTCTGTGCTTATCTCTCGTTTTACGATTCATTGCAAGTTAATGGCAGACCTGATTCATAAAATGGTATCTGTAAATTGAGGCTAGCCTGATATTAATTCGCCATACTCACAGAGTGATGTCCGGTATGAAGGTAAGAAAGTATATTCCATTTATATATAAAGCAGATTGCCATGTTTGATAGTGTGTAAAACGTACACGGTTGGGCTTTCATGTTTAGTGTAGAGTATGATTTTTTTAATACAAACCAAACATTGTGTTCTAAAATTAATAAATAAGTGACGCAACAGTAACCCTTCCAATTGTTGTTTCCGTATATTTCAATACTTACAAAGGCTATCAATATGGTTCAGGTCATGTTAGTTGATGATTCTGCCGTCATGGTGAATGAGGTTTCGTCTTTTCTAAATGAGCACGGAATAGACACGCTTATTGCCTCTAATGGGCAGGAGGGTTTCGATTTAGTTCTTAAAAATATTGATATACCACTTGCTATTGTGGATGTTAATATGCCAGTGTTAGATGGGCTCAGTATGATTGAAAAAATAAGAAAAGAAATACCTGATTGCAAAACTAAATTTATTATGCTTACAACAGAATTTGACCGTAAGTCCAAAGATAAGGGTAGAGCGTTAGGCGTAAAAGGCTGGATCATTAAACCTTTTAAAGGTGATGTCGCAATTGGTGCAATCAAAAAACTTCTTGCAAATGCATAATTTATCGATATTAATAAATCATCTACCCATCGCGACTCTTCTTTGTGACACAAAAGGGGAGATCGTGGCAATCAATGAAAAAGCATGTCGCTTACTGAACTATAAGAACCAAAATATACTGATAGATCAACTGATTGACTTCAGTCGATCGGACATTCATAGCTGTGAGTGTCTTGCTGATGTTGTGAGCGTTATTAGGTCTCGAAGTGATGATCATAATGCCATCAGTATTCCATATAATAATCCGCCTATTACGCATCTTAGTTTGTGTATTCAGTGCTATGATTCGAATGGCATGGAAATGATATGTATGGTAATCCGAGATATCTCAGAAAGCAAAAAACTCATGGATGCTTTTGAATACAAAGAAAATTTACTCGATAATATTATAACCACATCCACTGATGCTTTAATTGTTTTTGACAACAGAGGCTGTATCGAATTGTTCAGCCCTGCTGCTGAAGTGATGTTTGGTCGTTCATCAACTGAAATGATTATAGAAGATATTTTCTGTTTATTTGATAAAAGCAGTCATATTAAAATTCATAAAATTATTGATCAACTTAAATTTTCAAAAGGAAGCGACGAGACGCTGGTCTTTGAAGACATTCGACCGATTAATGCGCATGGCAAGCCTTTTCCATCCTCTATTACGTTTTCTAAGTCTCAAAAAGACAGAGATTCATTGTTTTTTATGATTATCTCGGATAAAAGTTTGTTTCATCGTTTTGTTAATTCTGTGAATGATGCTTACATTAAAACAGATGAGCAAGGTCACATTCTCGATATTAATAATAAAACAGAAGAGTTGTTTAACTATGATCGTAATATGCTTATCAATAAACACATTAGCTTTCTTCGTTTGACGAATTGCAACACGTCTGATGTTGTCGCTGATATTGGCTCTTTGATTGATACCTCAAGGGAGGATGAAGATTTTGTTGCCCGGAATAAACGCGGAGATCAGCTTACTCTGAATTTAACGGTGTGGCCACAAGAAATTAATAACATACGATTAAATAATCTTATTATCCGAGATATCAGTCAAAAAAAGATAGCGGAGCAACGGTTGGTTACATCTGCTTTCACTGACTCCCTTACTTCGATATCCAATCGAGCCAATTTCATACAAAAATTGAAAAAACTGGTATCGAGTAATACAAAATCATCTCAAGAATTTGCGCTCATTGTTTTGGATTTGGATAAATTTAAAGAAGTCAATGATACCTATGGTCACGATTCTGGGGATGAGTTGTTAGTGGCGGCGGCTAACCGTTTAATGTCCTGTGTTCGAAGTCAAGATTTGGTGTCTCGAATGGGTGGTGATGAATTCACTATTATTATTTATAATACAGTGGAAAAATTGGTTATTGATCGTGTCGTGGAGCGGATTCTCAGGACATTTAGGCGTGATTTTTCTATAAAGGGAAAGCGCGTTGCGGTGTCGATCAGTATTGGTATTGCTTTTTTTCCAAAAGACGCTCAGAGCGCAGACGATATATACAAGGCCGCTGATATGGCCATGTACAGTACTAAGCGTGCAGGAAAAGATGGCTATAGATATTTCACCTTCTCGATGTATGAGCACTATGAGCGCCAAAAGATGATTGAGCGTGCTCTGGTTCACGCTGTTGATAATAGAGAATTTTGCATTTACTTTCAGCCGAAAATATCTTTTAGTCAAAGCCGATTGGTTGGATTTGAAGCCTTGTTGAGGTGGAATCATCCTGAGCTTGGCTTTTTGTCACCGGATGAATTTATTCCTATTGCAGAAGATACTGGCGCCATTATAAACATAACGCGCTGGGTGCTCAGTCAGGGTATGATTCTTATGAATAGGTGGATGGAAGAATCGATTGCATTTCAGGCTCACCGACCTACCTTGGCCGTTAATATTTCTCCCGATCATTTTCAATATCGTTTACTGGATGATATTCAGGCTTGCCTTAAGGCGCATAACTATAACCCAAAATTACTTGAGATTGAAATTACTGAAAGCACGTTGTTGAATCACAGTGATGAAATTATTAATTGCCTAAATAGAATAAGCGATATGGGGGTTCATATAAGTATGGACGACTTTGGGACGGGTTATTCCTCTCTGCAATATTTGAAGCATTTTAATCTTAATACAATTAAAATTGATCGAAGCTTTGTGAAGGATATGAAAAGCGAATCCCAGAATAATTTTATTATTGAATCAATAATTTCAATTGCAAAAAGACTGAATCTGAACTTGGTCGCAGAAGGTGTAGAGAGCATGGATCAACTTCATCATCTCGTGGCGCTGGGCTGCGATGTTTTTCAAGGGTACTATTACTCCAAACCCTTGCCCGATGACCAAGTATTGGCGTTTACGGATAACCTGGATGAACATTTAAAGAGACTGAACAAGAGGGTCTATCACAGAAGGAATGGTTAATTTAAATATGTTTCTTAAGGCTCACATCATTCGAATCTTCTTGCTGAGCCAGTGATCGGTGAGGAACTGTGCCAACAGATTGATCATTACGATAATAATAATGAGGGTTAAGGCGGAGGCATAAGCCAGTTGGTCACCACCAGTTACGTTCATGGATAAATCATAAATATGGACAGCCAATGCACGTCCAGAGTCAAAGAGAGAGCTCGGCGTACGATCAACATAGCCACTGGTGAAAATCAATGCTGCGGTTTCCGCTGTAGCGCGACCGATACCCAGCATAAGACCTGCTGCAACAGCGGGAGCGGCGGCGGGTAACAGAATATGCCAGATAGCAGCGCTTCGACGCATTCCCAATGCCAAGGCCCCTTTTCGCCAATCATCATTGGTGGAGGATAAGCCTCTTTCACAGGTGCGTATTAAAATGGGTAAAATCATGCAGGTCAAGAAAACTCCGCTAACCAGACAGCAACCGCGAGCCCGAACGGCAGGGCGACACTCAGGGCTACTGCTAAAATAAGTCCAGTTGATAATAGGATTGGGGCAATGCCACCCGCTCGTCCAGCCTGGCGTGGCGCATCTCTGAGAAATGACCAGCTTAGGTGGCTCAATCCTTTTAAGATAACCTCACCCAACATCCAGCATAATACGCTGGTAACCAGCACGACAGCAAACCAAATGATAAAGGTAAATAAGCGGTCAGTCATGCGTGCGAACTCGCGTTGTGCGTGTCGAAAGCCAGGATAAAATTAACACCAAAGCAGTTAGAATTAACCCAGATGTAAATAATCCTGCTCGGTGTAGCCCTGTGGCGTAGCCCATTTCTAGAGCAATGTTTGCTGTTAAAACACGCACTGGTTTGAATGGATCGCTGGGATTTTGTACGACATTACCAGCTACCATTAAGACAGCCATGGTTTCACCCAATGCGCGCGCCGCCGCCAACAACACGGCTCCGATAATACCTCGATAAGCGGCAGGTAAAGCCACACCCAGAATTTGACTTTTCTGGCTCATTCCCAATGCGGCTGCGCCTGCAATTAAGTCGCGGGGTACGCAGGCTAATACCGCGCCACTGGCCAGTGTGATAGTTGGCAAGATCATGAGCGCCAACACCAAAACAGCTGCTAACAAGCTGGTGCCTGGTGGCTGAATTTTCGTCAGGATTGGAACCAGGGCAGTGAGTCCCCACAAACCAAATACCACAGAGGGAATACCTGCTAATAAAGCAATCATCAAGCGATGACACGTTGCTAACCAACGCGGGGCATAGAATTGTTCAAAAATAACGCTTGCCAACCCCAATGGTGTCGCCAGCAGAATCGCTCCAGCGGAGACAGCTAAGGACGCCCAGAGCATCGAAAGCATGCCAAACTGGCCTTCCAGTGGGTACCAGCTTTCCTTTAACAACTGTTTCCAATCATGTTCCTCAAATACGGGCCAAGCTTCTTTGAATATGAAAACCAAGATCATTAGGAGAATCAGAACCGTGATAATGGCTGTGGTCATCAAGAAGCGAGACAGGTAGTCATCGACTTTATCGGCGCTGCTGAATGGAGACATAATAGTGTGCTTCAACGAGATCATCGATTCCCTCCTAGTTGTGCACCATACTGTAAACGCACATGACATATGAATGAGATTCAGAAACGGCGTAATAAAGGCGCAGTCGAAGCAAAAACCAGCAGTTGGAACACAGCCATTCATTGGCCATGAGTCAGTGATGATACTCGCAGTCGGTGTCAAGATGCTACTCAGTGAATGAGCGACCTGATTGGCCAACGCAATTGTTTGAAAGGCAACGGTTTAACAGTTAATGGCTTCAAAGTTCAAACGAACAGGTTTGTGTGTGGATCTAAACTTAGGAATCACCGCAGTAAGGAAGCATAGAGGAGATGTCACATATTATATAATATTAACGGCGATAACTAACTTCGGGCAACGAAGTGATGCTCAGCGCCTCGAGATATCGCTTGAATCAACTCTTCCGCATCAAACTTCGTTAAGGCTTCTTCTGCTCCAACAGATTCAGCTTTGCTTATACTGATTTCACTTGATAGGGATGTGTGCAAAATGACATATGTATTGGACAACTGTGAATGCTTTTTCACCTCTAATGTTAATTCGTAACCGTTCAAGCCGGGCATTTCAATGTCACTGACCAGAACATGGATGGGTGTCGCCTTGTGAGCTTGCTCAAGCAAAATACGCAGAGCATCTTGCCCATTATCGGCGGTTAAGTGCGGAATATTCAGTCGTTGCAGTATATCCGTTAATTGTCGTCGTGCTACAAATGAGTCATCGACAACGAGAACGGTCATGTCTGTCAAATAATGACTAACCGATTCAATCAATGAATCTTTAACCTCGCTTGACTTACGAGGGAACAGATCACTGATCACCAGTTCAATGTCCATAATCTGAACCATCTTTTCCTCGAATTCCACCACGCCCGTGATGAAGACTTCATTCCCCAAACCGAGTGCCGGAGGACTGATGTTTTTCCAGCTTGTTTCGAAAATACGATCTATTCGACGGACCAGTAACCCCACCTCCATGCGCAAACAGTCGGTGACGATCACAAATGCCCTTTGCAGCTCCGATTCAGGAATTGCGGGAAATCCCACAGCGTGAGCTAAATCAACAATGGGTAGTGTTCGACCTCGTATGCTGGCCATCCCTAGAATAGAGGGGTGTGAGGCTGGGACACGACGATAGGATCGTAATGGCACTAACTCCTTTACTTTCAAGGTGCCAATAGCAAAAATTTGGTGTTCATTCACGCTGAACAACACCAAGCCGCACGCGCTGTTCTCTTGTGCTTTCCAAGATTTCTCGGCTTTGCCATCGTGTGTAGTAGCTAGTTCCGACATGTTACCGTAATCCCCATGCGTCCATCCTGCCTGACACACTACCTGTTTGTGCCCGGTTTGAAGTAGCAGCCACGCCGGACGATCCAGCGCCAACCCTTACTTTCAGTCTAACTGGAAAACGTAGACTTTCCCCAGAATCTTTTTTGAAACGGCGCAACCGACTGTAGACCGGTTTACGAATTTGCGGGGGTTCTGACATCCCTAAAGCGGACCAGCGGTATTTCAGAGCAAGCCATACCGCGCCGACTTGAAAGATCATATTCTAATCATATATTTACATGTTGTTTTAGCCATGTTGCGTGCAAAAGTGCTCGCAAATGGCTACCACCAAACGTCGCGATCAAGCAAACACTCAATCCAATCTAAACTTGAAAATAAAGTATTAAAATGTGAATGTACCTTTTGACTTTGTTTAGAGGTAGAGAGAAAATAGCGAGCTCACAGTGCGAGTCTCTTGTGTTTTTTCCAACACGTTATTTTACTGATCCAGATCCGGTTCTTGATACGCAAGGAGACGGTGTTTTAGTCCTGTGCTGTCGCGGTATAGCACGAGCTTTATTCCTGACGTCGTCATGCGTTTTCTCGGACTCAGTTCTGGCAGAGAGCCTGTTTTCGTTGGGAGGGGGAATCACGTGAACATTATCATGAGATGAAAGAAGATTAATACAAATATAAAGACAAGCTAAGTTCAAGGTGAGCTCATTCCGCAAAATGTCGTTTTGAACTTTTTGAACTTTTTGAACTTTTTGAACTTTTCTGATGTCCAATCGGCCCTGACTTCGAGAGATTTGAAACTGTGTGTGCTTTGCATTTCATGGATAACCGAGCCCAAACTGATCGCGCCAGTAGTGTGATTGGCTATTGCTTTTTACAGCAACACCCGGCAAAAGCTGCTCAACTCCTTGAGTCTCAATCGCCAACTGTGCTCACTGATTTATTCGCACGATTACCGATTAGCGTATCCAGCCCACTGAGCCAATACCTCACACCACAACGGGTCGCGGGTATACTGCATGCTTTGCCCCTGGAGCAGGCCGTCGCGTTGGTCGATGCATTACCTCTGGAACAAAGCGCGCCGCTTCTACGCTTAGTGCCTCATACTGCTAAAGCCAATATTATACGTAGCTTGCCACGCAAAAAAGCGTTTTCGCTTCAGCAACGCCTCACTCACAATAGCGATACCGCTGGCGCGTTGATGAGTAATCAGATCGTCTGCTTTAAATCGTACTTAACCGCAGGAGAAGCTCGACAACGGATTTGCACGCTTCCTCCGCAGCGTGAACCATTATGTTTTGTAGCTGTTGATGCTCGTTTTCGTTTTTTAGGGACACTCGCCCCCCTAATGATTTTTCAATCTCAAAGCAATACGCCACTGGAGAAGCTGGCACAGCAAAACGCACCTACGATCACAGTCAAAACCAAAATATCAACGTTATTATTAGGACTCTTGTCAGATACCTCAGATGAACTGGTGGTGCTCAATGACAACGCGCGACCAGTGGGGTATCTAACAGGAGGGCAGTTGGCCAAGATCATTAAGCCGTATATGTCCGCGCGAACTCGGAGCCTATGGCCTATTTTCAATCAAACACCCTCGCCAAGATCAAGACACATCACCGACACGGCACTGCAACATAAGTCAAAGAATAGATCTGCCACTGCCCAATCGGCTCGTTGTCGTTTCTTGTTGTATGCCTTGCACGAGTT
>JARRRL010000224.1:0-10878 GCA_037380725.1 Gammaproteobacteria bacterium
CGTTAAATCGCCGACGATTTCCGACAGTTGCTGCGTGGATACAAGCGAGGTGCGCTTAATGTATTGCTGCAGCTCGTCAACGTTCGGTAGATTTTCCTTGTCTCCCAAGGGCGGGTAACAGGCCAGCATGTATTTGTACCAATCCGAGTACAGCTGGAAACACGATTGCGCCAACGCTGCTTGCAGTTGCTCATAGGTTTCTTGCGCTTGGTTTAAAGTGGATAAATAACCCGAAATATTGGGTGGCAGGTCGATTGCCTGGGAGGCTTCTCCCGTGTTGTTTCCGCCGAGCGGTAGCGCGCGTAGGGTCCATTGAATGCCCGCGTCTTCACTACTGAAACCGCGTTCATGTCGGTTTTCGTCAAAGTTGGGGCCCGCATCAATGGCGGCGCCCGTTGTGGCCAATCCCATTAAAACCGCTTCCAATTGATCTTCGATGGTGGCTTTATCGCTAGCGCTTAAGGTGTGAGCGAGGTAGGCGGATACGGCTTCGGTACCGGTGTTTCCGATGGCGATTTGTTGGATGCTGGGTGGATTGGCGCTGGCCGTAGTGCTGTTTTTTGAGGAGCTGCTGGTTGAAATTGTGCCGAAATAGAGTGATGTGTTCGGTGTGTTGTTTGTTGTGTTATTTGCTGTGTTATTTGTTGTGTTGCTTGTGCCGGTGTTTTCTGTGGTTGACCACTGCAAAAGGGTTTCCAATTCTTCTGGCGAGTTGATGCCAGTTAAAATATCGTCTTGAGGACTGGCGTACCAGCCCAGCACCTCATAGTTTGCGTTTGCGGGTCCTTCATGGTCGTAAAAACCAAAAACAGAGCGGCAGTTGGGGTATTGGGTGCTGAAGGCTAATTCGCCATACCCCATGGCGGTGAGTGGGCTGCCTTGTATCTGCGGCCAGTAGCGGCGCGTGTTGGTTTTTTGGGATTGCTCGTTGAGCCAGTCACTCAGGGGCAATTGGCGACCCAGGTACATAAAGGGCTGTTGGGTGCTGTCATCAATCGCCGTTGCCGCCTGGTGAACGGGAACGGTAATGGCGTCCATGTTGTACGTTGACGTGGCGGCGCTCATAAAATCGCTTTCGACGATCCATTGTGTTATTGCGCTGCTGCCGTTGATGCGGCGACTGATCAGCCAACGGTTGGGGGCGGCGGGAAATGCGATTCGACTTTGAGAGGTCGATGCAGCGGAGGAGGTGCGCAACGCGCGCGGCAATGTCCAATGAAGATGGGTCCCAGAGGACAAGGTCAATGTTTGGTTTTGCAGCGGTGTGCTCAGGATGGTGTCGGCCAGGTAAGGATTGCTGGGCCAAAAATCATCGCTGTGGTTGGACCACGGCAGCAAGGAGAAATCGGCTTTAGCGCACGTTACGGTTTCAGGCGCCGCCAGATGCAAGGCGTTCAATGAAATGGGAACAATGAGTGCTGAATGGGTCATCGGTCAATACCATTGCGTCGTCGGCAAGCGTGTGTGCCTGCCTGAGGCCATGTGGTTACGGGCCCGTGTGGTTGCGGATATTAGTGGTTGCGCGCGTCCTGTATGAATTTTTCCATTTCGGCGAGACTGCCATTGAAAATGTTTAGATCAACGTGCCCCTCGATGCCTGTGAGTTCACCGGTTTGCGAGTGTTGCCACAGTGACCACAAACGGTGTGCCCACGGTGTTGGCACGTTGTTAACGCTGTGGTTGTAATCCGCAATCCACAGTGGGTAACGTGCAAAATCACGGTTGGTCAGCACCGAATCGGCAAAGCCATTATCGGTATAGACGATGGGAACGATCCCCGTGGCCTTTTCTACTGCTCGCAGCCAGATTAAAGCGCGTTTTTGTAGTTCTTTGGCTTCCGTGTGATCGTCTATTTCAATATCGAGCATGGGGGGCAAATCGTGTGCTGCGAGCGTGCCGACTGTGTCGAGAAAATCTTATCCAAGTGCAGCGGCATCATCGGCGGTAAATAAAAATGGTAGGAGCAGCGATACCGTGAATTTCTGCGCAATTCATACCAATTGGTTTTAAACATGGGGTCAACAAAGGTGTCGCCGCCGGTGGCTTTAGCGTACGCGAAATGAATGCCAGTTTGCGCCACGCTGGGCCAATGTATTTTGCCCTGATAGTGCGATACGTCGATGCCTTTTGCGTTACCGGTTGGTATGTTGGTTGGTGTCGTGGTTGGTGAATGCTTGCCTGTGTTGTTTACGGTTGTGCTGTTTGCAATGGGAAGTGGCTTCGTGGTTTGGGGTGGTGTTTGGAGCGGCGTTTGAGTGGGCGTTTGGTTTTGCCATTGAACGGTTTGTACGGGTTGCGCTTGGGCAAGGGTCGATGGCAGGTGCGCAAAATGCCATAGCCACATCAGCAGTGGCGAAAACAAACTAGCAATTAACGCCCATCGTAATGGAACGTAGAGATCGTTTGTCAAAATATTTTACCGGGTTTGTGAAATCTGTGATTTTTTGAAGCGTCGCCTTTCACTGTTTAGCACTTGGTGTGTGGTAGCGCAAACCACTAACAGCGAATCGGCTGGATTGAGCCTTATTTTGTTGACACAGTATTGCATCGTGCGTAATGGTTGACTGTGTCGGGAGGCGGTTAAACGCGGAACAAACGGGACAGCCACGATTTAGGATGCTAGCAAAAGGATGTTTCTTGATGGACAGTGCGAAAATTAATCAATCAAAATGTGTCTCATCCGTTTTTGCCTGAATAATCAGGAAAAGAATGTGTGATCTTTAAGGTAAGAAATAGAATTTGGCTAAAATGACATCAAAACGCGATAATCAGAGCAATAGCCTGCTTCCAGTCAAACTCTGGTATGCTTTTTGGATTGAGTGATATTTCCCTACAAATTTTTTAAATCGACTCTCAAAATGTGGGTACAATAAAGCCATTGTTTGGTGTCGATTTTAAGGCGCTCTAAAAGGGAAATTAAATGTCAAATAAAATATATGTTCCGAGAATTGAACTTGAAGACCTAGTTTTAGAGGTTCCGACAAATAGTATTATTGACTCTATCATTAAATATTATCGGAGCAATAGAAAATACCTGGGGAGGTATGCAGCGACAGTTAACCAATGTTTTATGGACCATGAATTTTGGATCAGTAAAATATGTGCAATGCATAATGATTATGAAGAAGACAAAGCCTGTAACTTTTGTATCCTAAATGATAGGCGAGATGTTATTGGGGTGATTAATTATTTCAATATAACAAGAGGCGCTTTCCATTGCTGTATACTTGGCTATAGCTTAGATGAATCAAGACAAGGAAGAGGGATTATGGCCAGGACGTTGAGTGAATCTATAAAATATATGTTTGATAAAAAACATTCATCGTATTGAAGCCAATCATCATACTGAAAATATAAAAAGCTCAAGAGTTTTGAAGAAGTTGGGATTCGTTGAGGCGGGCGCTGCAGAAAAATATTTGTTGGTGAATGGAGAGTGGGTGCCGCACGTAAGAACTTCGTTAATTAATGAGCGCTGGTCTATTGAAAATATTGCAGGATACTTGACGCATGGACTATAGCATATTTTTTTGGATCATCCAGGTCTTTAAATGCTTCAACTGTATATAAATTATTGAAGCATGTTGCGTTAGTTGCTGACAAAAAAATTTTAAAGCAATTTGAGCGCCAGAAAGGCATTTTGATGCTTTTGGGGGGCTAATTGCCCCTTGGAGCGCAAAAATCCGATATCGTGGACGGGTGCGCGCTTGCTGATCGAAGAGTTATTGCCACTGTTGAGCGCTGCGTAAGGTGTGTGTTGCCTGAGATTCATCCTGATAAGGTGTGATTCGCTTCATGCTTTGTGTAACGTATAAGAATAACCTCACGTTTACTAACTTGGGTCTAACGCGTAACTCATATCATACTACACAAATGATATTTGCATCTGACTGAAAAAATTTTATGGTATTAGTGTTGTAGGCAGTAATTTTCTTATAGTCATATGCGGCAAAATTGCAACATTTCAACACACAACAACACCATGGACATTTAAGAGGTAATTATTATGACAATAAGTGTGACACC
The DNA here is from genome assembly GCA_037380725.1 of Gammaproteobacteria bacterium. Classification (GTDB taxonomy): domain Bacteria; phylum Pseudomonadota; class Gammaproteobacteria; order Pseudomonadales; family JANQJO01; genus JARRRL01. Next base: position 4,024 of record JARRRL010000224.1, read on the forward strand.
GGGAGCGACGCCACCACCAGTAGCACCAACGCCGCCAGCGCCAACGCCAGCGGGAGGAGATGGTGTAGTGATGCCCGAATTTAATGATTCGGATAAAAGTAAAGTTGCTGCTGGGCCAGCTGATCCACCAGCTAAGCCAGCGTCGGGTGGCCCGCAAGGCGCAGACGTTCCGAAATGATTAATCCGCTGATCAAAGGTGTTCGGGTTTTATTTGATCAAAAATCTGATGGATGACATCGAAAAAACGTAACAGTCCCCTGGTATGGCGTGTTTTATGAGGACGAGCGCTAACATAGGGACTGTTACGTTGAAAGGGCTGGTCTTGCCATACAGAGAGACGTTGGAAAAGAAAGTACATAGAAAATATCCATTGATCATATGAAAGTTGGGAGGGGGTAAAAAATGATTGATGGCTGGAAACTACACGAGCGGTGTTAATTTCAGGGAGATCGTAAAATGGAGCTTGGCGGGCACCTTCTTTCTAGTTCATATCGTACTGGTCGTCGGTGGTTTTCTGATCTATCACCGCGCCCACCTTGCATCATTCTCAGGCTGAGACTGAGGCTGCGATGCAGCTTGCGGATGAGATTGATGATGGTTTGAGCGATTTTCCGGATCTGTACGATGATGATATAGACGAGGATCTGGTTGGGCATCAGGAGATGAAATCGTGACGCCCGGTGTAACGCTAAGTGACTTCCTTTTTAAAAAAGCTTTACTCACCCTCAACTGCTGCACGACTTCATTAACGATGGTGGTAAATTCCATTTTTTCTTTAAGTGGATATAGATTAATGGCGCCGTAGAACTGCTTCTTGAGTAGGGCACTGAGTCTCCAAAAGACGCCTGACCCAACTGACGCCCCACCAAAACCTCTGTTTTTCCTATTGGATTGATTAAAAATAGTCTATTTGTATTGATGATTTTATGTCATGCAATCCTGCGTGCGTTTGTGATTGCGTTTAATTTATGTAAGGAATAGAATATTGTATTCCGGATCTCCTCAATGGGTATGTAGTATTTATTTGTAAACTAATTTCTCCCTGATGCTTGAGTTGTTCGGTAGTGGTTCCATGGAATAATTATTATAAAATATACAGGAGCAAAACAATGAGCATAATAGTTGAGTCCAAGCCCCTTGATGCCCATGCGATTCAGCAGCAGGCGCCCAACACCTCTGATCTTTCCTCTGGCGCAGTGAGTCAGGCTTCCAAAGAAAGTGGCCATGATCCCAAGTGGTTGCGCCTGTTGGAAAACATGTCAAAATATCTCAAAATGGGACGCAGAACACACGATGCAGTTCAACCGTTAAACCTTCATCGTACGGCGAGCACTAAGCTCAATGAGCTTCGATTAGTTGAGGACCAGTCAGGAATCAGAGGGCATACGATAAACACGGAATACGTCACTGGCAAAGTCAAGCCTAAAACGGATGCCAAAGCAGACGATTGACAAAAATCCATAGTCCGTCCTAACGCAAGCAGTAAGAAACGTGAAAACCCTCCCATCACGGAGGGTTTTCTGCTGCGCAGAGCAAAACGGGTAGCGCGCACCACACAGAGTCCGCCGCGCTGTATTGTTGTTCAAAAAAATAAATTTAATAAATAGACAGTCTCATGACAATACTCATTTTCTCTTATCCAAAAGATCCACATTTCCACTTTGTGGAAAAGCGCCTGATAAAAAGAAAAGCCAATTATCGACTTTTTGATTTTACGTTCCCCACGATGACTTCATCTGTCTCTTGCCTGATCTCAAAAGACAAAGGGTTATCGGTGGTTATTTCTCAAGAAAATGCGCCCGATTTACCGTTGGAATGCGTGAAATCGGTTTGGTATCGACGCTTGTGTGACCCTTTGGAGCCGAGCGTCGACACCTGCAGCAATGAGATTGACCCTAGGGTCACGTATGTTAGAAATGAAAATATGTCACTTCTGGGCACATTTTTTCATGTGTTGAAGGACCGGTTGTGGCTGCCGGACATGGTCAATGAAAGAAGCGCCAATTACAAACCCGTTCAGTTGGCGCTGGCGGTTAAACACGGTTTTGATGTGCCCGAAACGTGGATTGGAAACGCACCCTCTGATGTGGTCCGGTTTATCAGCGAGCTGGAGTGCGTCGAGCAGTTTGCTTTAAAAGGTTTGCACAGAGGTGGCTACACTGCCTCGCCACCAGCGCTAAAACAGTGGTTTGTCGATGTCATCAACCGTACGGTACTGGCGTTTTCCAAAAGAAAATTATACGTAGAAACCAACTTGTATGGGCCGACCGAGGTGATGGATTGCACGACGCTCTTGGCGCATGTTGATGCCGTCAGGCATTGCCCGATTCAAATACAACGGTATATTGATAAATGCCTGGAGCTCAGAATCACCGTTATCGGTGATCGAATTTTTGCCTGCTCGCTCGACTCCCAGAAGGTCGATGCTATGAAGCACGATTGGCGCTCAGGAACAGAAGAAGAAATCAGTAAAATACAGGCTCCGTTTGCGTTGCCGACGGAAATTCAGGATCGGTGCCTTGAGTTCATGCGCGCACTGGGGTTAAATTTTGGCTGCATTGATATGATTCTAACGCCTGACGATCAGTACGTGTTCCTAGAAATTAATCCGAACGGGCAATGGGCTTGGTTGGAAAGAGACCTGGGTTTTGATATTTCAGGGGCCATCGCTGATTTGCTGATTGAGGCAGATTGATGCCCCTCAAACACCAGCCCTTTCAAGGTGACAGGATACAACAAAATGAACAATAAGAAACCTATTTATATGTGCATCTAGACATTTAGTGATCAATTCATTCAAAATGCTGCTGCTGCCAACAGTCGCCTGACTATGTAGACGGCGCAATAATAAAAAAGGATCTTGATCATGGCAGTCAATTCTATCCTCCAACGCTTTATGGAACAGAGCCCAATCCCCGTTATGGTCAGAATACTATTGGAGCGTGTTCTTAGCGCTGATAAACTGGATCTTTTATTTTCCAGATCCACTCAGAAGCAGTATTGCCGTGATCTTTTATTTTCATCCTTATTTGATCTCATGGGGCTGGTCGTAACTAAAACCTTCCCCTCGATAAACGCTGCCTATGTCTCACAGAATGTAGACATAGGCGTCTCAATAGCTTCGGTTTACAATAAATTAAATTCTCTTGAGTTGAGTGTTTCAGAAGCCCTAGTTCAAGATACAGCCATTGACATGGCATCAATTATCGATGATGTCGGAGGACGATGCAAACCATTATTGCCTGGCCATAGGATAAAAATGATTGATGGGAACTGTATCGAAGGCACTGAGCATAGACTGGCTGTGTTGCGTGATAAGAGCTCGGGCGCTCTTCCAGGAAAAGCTCTTGTCGTATACGAGCCAGAGCTAGAGTTGATCAGGCATATATTTCCCTGTGAAGATGGTCACGCTCAGGAAAGATCGTTATTAAATGACGTTTTAAAAACTGTTGAAGACGATGACGTTTTCGTAGCTGACCGCAATTTCTGTGTTCGTACTTTTATGCAGGGGATCCATGATAAAGGTGGGTATTTCATTATACGACATCATGCGCAAGTGCCCTACGAGGAATGTACAGAGCTGAAGTATGTTGGCGATTCAGATACTGGAAAACTTTTTGAGCAATGGGTCAGTATTGAAGGTAAGGATGGTGTCAAATTAAAGTGTAGACGGGTAGTTGTGAAGTTAAAATCCAAAACAAGAAATGGAGACAAAGAATTAGCTCTGCTTACCACCTTACCAAAAAAAGGAGCCTTAGCGGACATCATTGCTTCGCTATATAGAAAACGCTGGTCGATTGAAACCATGTTTCAGCAGCTAGAGTCATATCTTAACTCTGAAATTAATGCGTTAGGGTATCCGAAAGCTGCTCTATTTGGTTTTTCTATGGCTATAGTAGCCTTCAATATAATGTCAGTAGTTAAGGCATCCCTTCGTCGAGTGCATGGTGAAGACAAGATTCAGAAAGAAGTATCTGGCTATTATATAGCCGGAGAAATTTCTAGGACTCATGAAGGGATGGTTATTGCAGTTACTCAGAATGAATGGGAAATATTTCACAAAATGACCGATAAAGAATTTGCCTCTTCGCTGATCGACCTGGCAGGTAATGTGGTCTTGGGCAAATATAAAAAAAGCAAGCGCGGACCAAAGAAACCCTCACCCGCTAAAAAATCGGGGCCAAGAGAATCTCATGTCTCTACGTATAAGTTGTTAAAAAAGTAACCAAACATCACCTTGAAAGGGCTGCCCTCAAACACCAATCACATGTGATCGACATACAAACGTACAAACGGGACAGCCACGACTGAGAACAGGCTATTGCTCTGAATAGCGCATTGCTGACTCATCGAGCGCTTTGGTTTTGTGTATATTATCAAGGGTGACTATCTGTATGTCAGATTGTAGGATGATGCTATGAGTGATGACAAAATTAAGCATTTAAGCGATAAGCAGAGCGAGAAAAATGGTAGTTCCATTAAAGATGCCATTAAACGCGCCAAACAGCATATTCGCAATGTTGGAGCTGACAATCTGGAAGAGCCGGAAGGTTTTTCTTCGGGCGATATGAAGAAGTTTCTTGAAAATCCTGACGAATACGATAAGGAAGATGGAGATGAGCGAGAAGACGATAAATAAGCCGCTTTCCGAACAAGATAAGCAAACCATCCGATGCTTGGTGAAATTGATCCTAAAGACGCAAAAGTGAGCGTGTTTCTAGCGATGCAAAAAGCCAAGCTTAAATTGAAGGTGAAAAAATAAGCCGCCCTTGGTACTCATGAGTGCCGAATTCGCCTCATGACATGACAGGACAGGACAAACGGAACAGCCACGATTTAGAATGCTAGAAAAAGGACGTTTCTTGATCGATTTTATGAAAATCAAACAGTCTGGATGCGTCTCGTAAATTTTTGCCTGAATAATCAGGAAAAGAATTTGTGATTTTTAAGGTAGGAAATAGGATTTGGCTAAAATGACATCAAAACACGATAATCAAAGCAATAGCCTGCTTCCAGTTAAACTTTACTGGAGTTGATGAGTAGCGGAGAAGGGCAATTATTACTCAAAAGCCATTTGGCAGTTCCGCATACCTTGAGTCCAGTGACGATTCAAACTTTGGCATGCTTCCTGGATTGAGTGATATTTCCCTACAAATTTTTTAAATCGACTCTCAAAATGTTAGGTACAATAAAGCCATTGTTTGGTATCAATTTTATGACGCTTTAAAATTGATGGTCTATTTGCATGGATATGACCGTTTTTGTCATCCCTTAGAATTATTCCGGTCCAATCGACGAGTTGTAAGTATTCCTCAAGTCTGAAAGGGATACCGCTTGGTTCATTTAAGCAGGCGTCTCCAGCAAATCCTTGGGCATTCTAAATCGTGGGTGTCCCGTTTGCTCCGGAATGTCAGGGGTGCATCCCGTTACTCCGTGATGTGCCGAATAGCACGGGCATACAGATGAATGGTGCTTTCAGCAATGCCCTGTCGGCGCAGAGCATTGAGGTGTTTGCGGAATAGGGTGTCGAATCGCCTTTGTTGTGCTTTATTCATGGACTAATCCTCTGGTGAGCGCGCCTGGAAGTAGGCATGTAGAGAAATTACCCTTACTAGAGGCTCAAGATGCTGACTGAGCGAATTGATGTTAATATGATGCTAGTGGCGCTTCTTCCGCGAAGCCGCACGTGCTGACGGTGCTAATAATATCTAAATAAAATGAGCAGAAAGGAACCCCTCCATGGAAGAGATAATCACTGTAATAGAAAAAGTAAAGATTGGGCACATGTTTTTTGTTCTTTCATTGGTATTAATGTATTTAGGTTTTACTAATGATGCTTTGCTGAATAAATTGACAAAAGACAGATTTTATTCTTTAGTTAAAACTATTTTTATATTGGCAGTGGTCGTCACTCTTGGACCGGAATTCTTCAGCTTTTTAAAGAGTCTGAGCAGTACTGAGAATGGATGGATAATGCTAGCTGTTATAGCGGTGTCAATTGTGAGTATTTATTATATGCATCATTCAGTGAACAGTTCATTAGAAAAGAGATCCAAAGGTGAAACAAGAGCGTACGCAGATACGGACATGTTTAATGCCAATTTTCAAACAACTGACGTGCAATTAGCTCCTAAAGATGAAGCAGATGATAGGCTCAAATCGGAAAATCAGAGCCTAATAAGTCACTGCAAATCACCTAAAACCTCAGATACTAGAGAATGTCAAAGAAATACATTGGAGTCAGCAGCATTGGATGATTGTATAAGCCATGAAATCGCAGATGAAATTGTATCCTTGTGGCCCGGTATAAGCGCATTATTAATTAAAAAACATTCGTACAGCACTGTAATCGAATGTTTCAGCACTGAACTGGAGCAAAGCCGAATGGATTTGGAAGATTCGCAAAAAATAAGATTGCTTAGCTTATTAGCCAAAATGCATCAGCAGGTTGGAAACAAAACAGAGGTAATAGTTTTCCTGCTAAGAAGCCTTATGAGTAACACAGAGAGATGTATTGATAATGACTCACTGGAGCGCGATAAAAAGACAGCGTCAGCTGTATTAAAAAATTTATCAAACAAACAAACAAACGGAACAACCACGATTTAGAATGCTAGAAAAAGGCGTTTCTTGATCGATAGTATGAAAATCAAACAGTCAGGATGCGTCTCGTCAGTTTTTCCTGAATAATCGGGAAGCACGCACACAACGGGACACCCATAATTTAGGGAGCCAGCAAGAGGATGTTGCTTGATTGATAGGCTTCGATAAGATCGAAAATCCGTTCCATGTCTTCTGGATTCCAGAGATCCTATTCTGATATCTGCATTCAATATGCTCTGAGAATCAGAGCGA
>JARRRL010000225.1:0-4428 GCA_037380725.1 Gammaproteobacteria bacterium
TTCCATCTCTTTTTTTGGGAGGTAATGATAAATGTTGTTCTTTGTTTGCTGTCACAATGGAAAGCCATTGATTTATATTTGAATGATTTGTATTTGTTGCGCCATCAATTGTCCGTGACGGACGCTACGCCCGAATTTATTGCGCTCGCGGGCACGGATTTTGAGCCTTACCGGGCTGTGTTGAAACGACTTCGTTCACGTTTGCAAACCCAACAGGCGTGTATTGAAACGGCATTGAATGCTACGGATGCACCGTGCGCGTCGGTGCAGTGGCTGCGTGCCGAAGAAGTGATTGCGCCATTAAAAGCTTGTTACGATTCACTGGTTGCTGTGGGCTTGGTGGCTTTGGCGCGCGGTGTGTTGTTGGATGTGTTGCGGCGGGCGCACGTGTTTGGCGCTCATTTACTGTCATTGGATATACGCCAAGATGCAGGACAACATACGCAGTTGATGAGCGAAATCACGCGAACGGTGGGATTGGGCGATTACGCCTTGTGGTCGGAAGCGGAGCGCGTAGCGTTTTTGTCGCGTGAATTAAACCAAAATCGTCCTTTGGTACCGCATAATTTTCGCTGCGAAAATCCCATGGCGCAAGAAGTGTGGGACACCTTTCAGTTGATCGCCGCCTTAGGCGCAAGGTGCTTTGGGCGTTATGTGATATCCATGGCGCACCAGGTTTCAGATGTATTGCTGGTGTATTTGTTGCAAAAAGAAGTGGGCTTGTTGGTGTCGTCGTCGCGAGACCAGACGAGCGTCGTACGCGCGCAGGAGCCGCAGGCTCACTTACAAGTTGTGCCCTTGTTTGAGACCTTAGAAGCTTTAAAAAGCGCGGCTTCGATTGTCGATGGCTTTCTGTCCCTGCCTTTTCTTCGAGAGGTGATTGGCGGGCAACAAGAAATCATGTTGGGATACTCCGATTCGGCCAAAGACGCTGGGTTGATGGCGGCATCCTGGGCGCAGTATCAAGCTCAAGAAGCGTTGGCGCAAATTTTTAATCAGCACAAGGTGGCCTTGGTGTTGTTTCATGGTCGTGGGGGGAGCGTGAGTCGGGGAGGCGTACCGGCTCACCAAGCGATTTTATCTCAGCCGCCAGGCGTGCTGAAGGGACGCATTCGAGTTACGGAGCAAGGTGAAGTGATTCGCTATAAATTTGCCAACCCGGAAGTGGGGGTGCGCAATTTAGAACTGTATTGCTCCGCGATGGTTGAAGCGATGTTTAAGGCATCTTCCACGAATTCAGGGCAGGCTGCTCCCAATGAATCGCAACGACAAATGATGGACGCGTTGGCTGAACGCGCTTGCCATGGCTACCGAGAGGTGGTGCAAGATGATGAACGCTTATTGGCTTATTTTTTAGAGATAACACCACAAGCTGAATTGCAAAAGTTGCCCGTGACCTCACGACCGGCGCGACGCAAACAAAGCATGGATCTCAGTGCGTTGCGCGCGATACCTTGGGTGTTTGCGTGGACGCAAATTCGATTGATGCTACCGGCGTGGTTGGGTACGGATGTGGCGTTGCACGAAGCGCTTACATCTGATCGCATGGAGGCCTTGCGCAAACTCTATGAGCAGTGGCCGTTTTTTCGGTCAATCATTGATATGGTGGAAATGGTGCTGGCGAAATCAGATGAGGAGATTGCCAAGTTATATGAAGAGACTTTAGGCAGCGAGGCCTTGCAAGCATTTGGGCAGGCGATGCGTTCCCGTTTGCAGGTGTTGAAGCGAGAAGTGAATGCGCTTAAACAGCAAGATGAATTGATGCACGATCAACAAGAAGTGGCTGTCTCGATTGCGTTGCGTAATCCATATGTGGATTTGATCAATTGCGCGCAAGTTGAATTGATGCGCCGGGTGAGGGGCAATGCGAAACCGGATGGAGCGCATGGATTCCAGGATGTGGATCGCCAAGCGATATTGGATCGGGGTTTGATGATTTGTGTGGCGGGCATTGCCGCCGGTATGCGTAATACGGGTTAAGGTCGAGTGTTGAGGATGAACGTGTTGAGGTGAACGTGTTGAGCTTGAAGCGCCGTCGCCGCTCGTCGAGCGGCCCGGTCCTCGCCCGGGCGCTGGAAGAGCGGGATGATGCGCGGGTTCCCGCCGACCGATCAGCGGGATTGGTTGCCTTTTTTGTTGAAAATTTTTTGAAGCGCGTGATTCAATTCACGTTCGAGTGTCAGGCGTCGTTGCGCTTCGTTGTTGAGTGAGGGAATAAAATATTGGAAATTACTGCCGCCGGCTTCTTTGGCGCGGTATCGCGCAATGTCGGATTGTTTGAGTAAAACGCGTCCGTCGAGTAAATCGGGTTCGCTAACGGAAATGCCAATACTCATGGAAATAAAAATAGGACGTTGATTGTAAAAAGCGGGTTCGGAAAAGTTTTGTAGAATTTGTTTGGCGATGACGGTGGCGTGCTGAGGGTCATTGAGGCCTTCGAGGACCAGCACAAACTCGTCACTGCCGAAACGCGATACGGTGTCTTGGCGTCGAACGCAACTCACCAAACGTTTGGCCGCTTCTTTGAGAAGAAAATCGCCGACTTCGTATCCCAGTGATTCATTTATCCCGTGGAAGTTATCCAGGTCAACGAGCAGAACCGCGACGTTTTGGCCACTGCGTTCAGCTCGAATCATGGCTTGAGAGATGCGGTCGTAACACAGGTGTCGATTGGAAAGCCCGGTGAGTTCGTCGAAGTGCAGCAGACGAAAAATTTTATTGGTGCTTTGTTTACGACTTAACGCGTAGCGCAAGATACGGTTTAAGATGGGTAAATTGAATTCGGATTCGTAGACATAGTCGGTGGCGCCGCGTTCGAGTAATTTATCAACCTGCGAGTTTTGCTCATCCTCCAGCAGGGCAATGAGCGAAACACCGGGTGCTTCACGACTGAATTCATCGATGGCGCTTAAGGGCTCTAGCTGTAACGAGTCGTCATCGCCTGTACGGAAATCGAGAAATATGGCATCGAACAACTGTTCGCTGACAGCGGTCAGTGCTTCCTGTGGATTGGCAATGCGCACCTGGGTGTCGTAGCTGCCGGTATTGCCGAATTTCAGATCGGCAGAGGGGAACGCTTGGCCAGTCAGCAAGCCCGTCAGTAAGGTGTCTTTGTCGGCATCAGCATCGTCGGTGTCGTCGGCATCGGCGTCGATGTCGGGTGTTAGGGTGCGTGATCGTGAAGTGTACTCAGGAAAATGAGTCAAGAATGAGACCAAACGCCGTGCGCGTGCTTTTGCAGCGGTCACGACTAGGCAGGATACCTGTTGTGGTTCCGTTATCTCAGTCATGGAGAAAGTCCCTTCTGGCGCCCTCCAGAAATTACGATTGTTACGCGCTGGAGGAAGCGGGTTGTTTGGGTTGTTTGTTATTGTTGCTGTTCTCTAATCATTGCTGAGGCTGATGATTTTGCAAATTGAATTTGTACTGTTCTCTGCTCACTTGTCATCGAAGTATCTTATAGTTTAATCAAACTGTGAACCATTGTAACTGTGTAGCCAGCTGTGAGGTAATTTTGATTTGATTGGCTACCGATTGGCAGTGTTTATCGATCTATTGGTAGTGAATTGTGCCAGCAAAAATGGTAAACAATGTGATGAATTTTAGAAAGTGATCGCCAGTATGATTACGGTCGCCAGCGCTATCACTGCGCTTGCCAATCGCCAACCTTGGGTGTAAAGCGTCGTATACGTTTTCAAGAGCGCATCGAATTGGACAGATGAAAAGTGCAAGAGTTTATTCACGATGCGCTGCTCGACGTCCGTTTCGCAGTGTGTGCGGTATTCGGTATCTGCAAAAGGGCGGGTCATGGCTTGAATAAGTTGTATGCTGGCAATATGGCAGAATCGTTGCCGACTGCTTGTGTTGGTGTTTTTGTTACTGCTTATTTTGCTGCTTATGTTACTGCTTATTTTGTTGAAAGGCGTGAGCAGTCGGATGTGGCCGGGTAAGGTGTCCAGGAACCACTGGCGAAAACGTCGAGAAATGATGTTCTCCAATACGTGTCGTTTGGACCCGGTTTCCAAAGAATGAAGTTGCGCATTTATGTTTAAGAGGTGTTGCGTCAAACTTTTGCTGATGGCTCGAGCTGATTGCCCTGCGAATTGTTGTGTGGGTGCTTGTATAGCGTGTCGTATAGCGTGTTGTATGGATTGTGGTGTTGCACGGTGTATGAGCAGCAGGTTGACGCCATTCAAGGCGATGAGGGCAATCATCAAACTGACACAGAGCAAAGCTGATGTAGAGAGTGGGGTGGCCAGGGAGTGAAAATTACTGAGCAAGGCAACGCTCACCAAACTCAAAGCAAAGGCCACTGCGATGCAGTACTGGTAACGTCTGGCGTGAAGATTCATATACGTTAAGCGTTGATGAGTTAAGCAACGTATTAATGTGGGTGATTCGTCGAAATGATCACGATAGATGTGATCG
>JARRRL010000226.1:0-4417 GCA_037380725.1 Gammaproteobacteria bacterium
ACCCGTGTATCCAGCTCCACTCAGTTCAACGGTCAGAACATCCTTGATGGTTCTCTGAGTTTCCTTCATATATCGCCAACATACATATAGCGATAGCGCCAACATAGTACCAATCGAATACGAACCGATCTGAGTTACTTGATTTCGATATCTCACCCTGTTGTAATCCTTTTCTCGAAAAACAGACATGTAGATCGCGAGTGTTTTCAGAAATACAACAACATATACATAATAAAAGCAGCATCGTTAAGGAATATCCGTGACGTATATTGTGACGCGCCTACCGATTGCACACCCACAACTAGAGGGGTTTCGCATTGGCCATGAGAATTGGGTTTTTTCGGCGCCCTTTTTTGAACCTTCTTATTGGTTGCTGCTGCGGCGCGAAGGCTTTACAGGAAATCTGTTCTCAGACAGTGAGGAGTTATCACGCCTAACGAACCGTCTGAGTCGTCGTGAATTAGCGCGTATCTACGCCCTCACAGGCATGCCGACACACACCATCTTCGATACCGATCATTTGCGTCAAGAAGTGGCGTTTCTCATCCTGAAGGGGCGCATCAAGGTCTATCGCATCAGTGATGACTTTATTTACCGCTTGGGCCATTCGGCTGACCCCATCTACAGCAACGGCGACCACGCACAGACAGCGTGTCTTCCTCCCGTCGAAGCCGCACGCAACCGGCTTTCTAACACCTTAGGAGAAGCCATTGCGGTGCGCTGGGCGCGTAAAGACCGTGAGGACAACGCGCATTGGAATCGCAGCGCGTTCAAGCGCGAGCTGGCGGAAATGATCGATTTGGGGCAAGTAGTGGTCGATACGCTGGTGGAATGCGTGACGGGCCTGATGGATTTGGCCATGCTGGTGATTCACACAACCCAATCCGTCATTGCGTTTCAGGTCAAGGTGCTGGTCAGCGCCGCGCAATACGGCCAAATGCTGGCCAACGGTGAAATCGACCGCATCCGGCGCGACTTGGAAAATCTGGGTGTGGCCATTGGTGATACGCTGGACAGCATTGGCACGTTCACACAGAAGCTGCTCGAAGGCAAACGCATCCTGGAGACGCTCACCAACGACGGTTTAACGGTTAAACTGCTGTGTGATTATTTCAACAGTCTGTGGGAAAGCACCCCGTACCGCAAAACCCGCACCGTTAAAGCCACTGTTGGCGTAGAAGTGTTGCTGGCTTTAGCCACGTTCGGCACCGCCAGCGTTGCGCGGCACAGCATCAGCACGGTGTCACGTGTGCGCACAACGCTTGTGAAAAGCCCTCGAATCATCGGTGGATTTCCCATCGCCGCCATCGAATACATCAAAGCGCTAGCGGACGCGTTGCACAACCACCATCTGCAACGCCTGGCTCATTCAAAAAAATCGACTGTAGCCTTGCCTCAAACGCCTGCATCACGAACGGGTCCAAGCGCTCAGCAAGTCTCTTCACCACCTTCTCAGCAACAGACTACTTCACAATCCAAACCACAAAACCCGTCACAATCTCAGCAATCATCTCAGCAATCATTTCAGCAACAACATGCTGACACGCACGCTGATGATGCTCCGGCGTCGTCTACCACATCACCGGGTTATTGGGATCAACACACCGATCAAAGCGGTGAGACCAAAACTGGCCAAGCAACGCCAGCGATTGATCAAACCACCACCGGTGGCGAACCGATTAGCTTGGTGACGGGGGAAGAGTTGCTTGAACTGAGCGATTTCACCTTCCTCGGCCCCTTGCCACACATTTGGCGGCGGGTGTACCGCAGCAGCAACAGCGGCGTCGATGTGGGTTTGGGCTACGGATGGACGCATCCGTTCAGCGAGCACTTGGATGTGGACACCGCGCGCATTTCGTTACACAACGCCGAAGGTCGAGTGATTCACTTTCCGCTGCCCGAAGTGGGCTACCGCAGTCACAATACGGCAGAAAACTTGTGCTTGTTGCGTCACACAAGCCATGCCTTCGTGCTCACCTCAACCCTGCCTGGCGCACACCTGGAACGCCATTTTAGCGCCGAGCCGGATGAACACGAGCCCAACCAACATAAGCCTAATCAACATAAGCCTAATCAACTACGGATTCCCCTGCGTCGAATCCAAAATAGTTTCGGTCATGCCTTGAACTTGCATTACCACGATGCCCAACTTGTGCGCATTGACAGTCAATACGATTACTGGTTACTCGACTACAACGACACACACCGGCTCACCGACGTAACGTGGTACAACCCGGAGGGCATGCAAAAACGCTTGGTCCATTACGAGTACAACGCGCAGGGTGATTTGATCCGCGCCGAAGACGCTGTGGGTAACGCCGAGCAATACGCGTATCAGCAACACCTGATTCAACAGCGCACCTTGAAGAGCGGATACCGTTTTTATTTCGAATGGGACGGTGACGGTCCCGGAGCCCGTTGCGTCCGAAACTGGGGGGATGAACTGGCGGGGCAACCCACGTACAGTTACGCCTTTAGCTGGGACAGCGCTCACCGACGCGCCACCGTTACCGATACCCGAGGCGGCTCCCAGCATTACCACTTCAACGAACGCGGACTGCCCGTTTTTCACCGCGACCCCGAAGGCGGCGAAACGCGTTATCAGTATGACGCTTGGGGAAATCGCACACACATTACTGATGCGCTGAACCATTCTGAACGCTACGAATACGACGCGACACAGCGTTTACAAAGCATTGTGGACAAACAAGGTCGACGCACCACGTTCACGCACAATGCCAACGGTCAAATCACCCAGATCAGCGACCCCTTAGGCGCACAGTGGAAACAAGACTACAACGCACACGGTCAACTGATACGACGCGTCGATCCACTGGGCCACGCCACGCACTACGACTACAACGCAATGGGTTATCCCTGCACCGTGACGGACCCCCAGGGCCGAAAATGGCATTACGTGTGGGATCATCGTGGTTTGCTGATGGCCATCACCAATCCGCGCGGCCAGCGCACGCGTTACCGCTACAACGCTTTTGGCGAGTTACTGCGCATTATTTGGCCGGACGAGCGCGTCAGTGCATATACCTACGACGCCGCAGGCAACTGCACCACCATTCAACACCCCGATGGTCAAACCGAAACCTTTGCTTACAACCCGCTGGGTTTACTCACCGAACACCACGATCCCACTGGACGCCTGACGCGCTACGAATACAACGGCTTGTCCCAAGTTGTCCGCCGCATTGATCCCGCTGGCCAGTGTTTGGATTATCACTACGACGGTGAACGTAACCTGATTGGCCTCACCAACGAAAAAGGCGAACGCCACCAGTTGCGCTACGACCTCAACGAACGTTTGATCGAAGAGGTGGGTTTTGATGGTCGCCTGCAACGCTATGAATACAATGTTTTGGGCCACTTGATCGCCAGTGAAGAGTTTCACCCCGATGGTCAAACCCGCCTTCATCGCATCACCTACACCCGCGATCCAGATGGACGCCTGCTGAAACTACACGTCGACGGTGCGGAACGCGCCACCACGACATATCAATACGATCCACTGGGACGGCTGATAGAGGCCAAAAATGCTCACCGACACCTGAGCTGGTGCTACGATCCGCTGGGGCGCGTCCTAGAAGATCGGCAGGATCACCATCTGTTGGTCCACGATTACAATTCACTGGGTCAACGAGTCAGCACGTCGCTACCGGATCGATCTTATGTGCGCTATCACTACGACGCGTCAGGCGCTTTTGAGGCCCTGGACTACAACGGACAGCGCCTGGCGCACATTGACCGCGACGCCGCCGGTCGCGAAATCAAACGCAACTTAAGCAACGCGCTGAGCACGACATTCGCTTACGACCCACAAGGTCGGCTCATCGAACAAAGCACTGGCAAGTTGGACAGCGACGCTCGGTTTTGCAGCACCAGTCATCGACAGTATCAGTACAACGCCAGCGGCCAATTAAGTTGTATTGACGACGCACGTCGCGGCGTCACCCATTACCATTACGATGTTCTCGATCGCTTGACGCAAGTGGAGGGTCCGCTACCCGAGCATTTTGTGCACGATCCTGCTGGTAATATTCTGAGTGGCGGTCCTCGACCGTCGCCAGAGCCACAGACAAATACCAGCACGGGCAACCGACTGTCTTGCTACGGCGATGCGCACTACGACTACGACACACGCGGTAACCGTATCACGCAAACGCGCGGCACGCAGAAAACCCACTACCGATACAACGCGCTCAATCAACTGACGGACCTCATCCAAAACGACGTACACACCGAATACGAGTACGATCCACTGGGACGCCGTATCAGCAAACACAACGCGCACAGCCGCACGGATTTCCTGTGGTTGGACGACGTCTTACTGAGTGAGCGCACGCAAGCAACCGATTCGACAGAGGCGGACAAGAAAACGTACCTGTTTGAACCGAACAGCTTTACC
>JARRRL010000227.1:0-5318 GCA_037380725.1 Gammaproteobacteria bacterium
CAATGGCCTCTAAGCACGTGGACAGAGTTCTAATTCGCTAACGGGTATGCAATTGCGGTATTGCGCGACAACGACCTGACGCACACGCCATAGACACGTGTTCGAATTATACACAAATTATATCCCGATCACAATCAGAAATACACGTTTGTTCTACACCATGATACGTCATCACTCAATCAGAAAGAACGATGTTTGTCAGGCAATAAACATCTACTGTTTTGTCAAGCAATTGAAGTAAAAGACGACTACAGCGAGATGACCTTAAACTCAACTGATGATAGAATGCGCCCGGTTGTCAGGCTGTTCAGTATGAATGATCGCAACAGCTGACATAACTATTAATCTTCCTAGAACTATTTAGTTTAGTAGCTGGTAGTAGTTTAAAATTTGAACCTTGAATCCGGTTTCTGTATCTAGGAATGACCGTAACTCGAGTACCACTCTCTATGAGCAAGCCTACCAGTACTAACCCGGCACCAACAATTGGATTCGTCTCGCTTGGCTGTCCAAAAGCCTTGGTGGATTCCGAACGCATCATGACTCAACTAAGCCTAGAAGGATATAGCCTAGTTTCCGATTATGATCAAGCCGACGCCGTCATTGTCAATACCTGCGGGTTTATTGATGCCGCCAAAGCGGAATCATTAGACGCTATTGGTGAAGCTTTAACAGAAAATGGCCGTGTCATTGTCACTGGCTGTCTCGGGAAAGATGCTGAAAACATTACAGAACACTATCCAAATGTGTTAGCGGTAACCGGACCACACCAATACGAAGCTGTTATTAATGCGGTTCACCAGAACGTTCCACGCCCTGAACACAACCCTTACCTGCACTTGGTACCGCCACACGGTGTAAAGCTCACACCAAAGCACTATGCGTATTTAAAAATTTCAGAAGGTTGCAACCACCGTTGTACCTTTTGCATCATTCCGGATTTGCGCGGCAAATTAACCAGTCGCCAAATCGATGATGTCTTGCGTGAAGCAGAAAAGCTTGCCGCAAGTGGTGTAAAGGAACTGCTCGTCATCTCGCAAGATACCAGCGCTTATGGCGCCGACATACAATATCAATCAGCAACATGGCGCAATAATATTTACAATAGTAATTTAATGGGCTTGAGTCAAGCTCTCAGTGAGTTGGGCATCTGGGTTCGTTTACACTACGTTTATCCGTATCCTCATGTCGATAAAATAATACCCATGATGGCAGCGGGAAAACTTCTTCCTTACTTAGATATCCCATTGCAACACGGAAGCCCTCAAGTTCTTAAGCGCATGAGACGGCCTGCTCATGCAGAGAATACGTTAAAACGCCTACAACAATGGCGTGAAATTTGTCCAGATTTAGTCTTGCGAAGTACGTTTATAGTTGGTTTCCCAGGCGAAACTGAAAGCGACTTTCAAACACTGTTGGACTTTCTTGATGAAGCCCAAATTGATCGAGTAGGTTGTTTTTCGTACTCACCTGTTGAAGGAGCACGTGCAAACGCATTAGAAGATCCAATTCCTGAATCTGAAAAACAGGCTCGCTGGAACACGTTTATGGCACATCAACAAGTCATTAGTGAGCGTAAATTGCAGCAACGAATTGGACAAACTTTAACGGTTTTAGTAGATGAAGTCGACGAGGAAGGTGCAATCGCTCGAAGTTATGCTGATGCCCCTGAAATTGACGGTAACGTTTATCTGAATGGCGAGTCAAATTTAAAACCTGGAGATCTCATACAGGCGACAATTTATGCATCAGACGAATACGACCTTTGGGGAGAATGTGTCCCCGAATCACTCCCCAACCATGAGACCCAAGTCGTCCAAGTCCGTGATGCGCAATGCCATAAGCCACGCTGAGAAAACTTCTTCGGAAGGTAAGATGCAAGATATTTCTCTCGTCGAACGAGCAGACACATTGCTTGACCATTTTAAGTCAGACAGTTCTGATGCATGGTGCAAATCGTTTAATATATTTGAAATAAAATCAGTATGGGGCCTCGCGGTCACGCGTACCCCTTGACCACTTGAAATAACGCTTACCTGACAACCCCATCTTTCAGCTAGGCGATTTGAAATAGCTTTTGTGAGTAACTTTTCGAGTCGAACGTCATTTTTTCGGTATACTGCGCGCTCAAGCTCCCGAACACTGACTGTATCATCTTGAATCCACTTGATTAATTCCTCTTGACGACCGATGTCTTTTTCATAGCTCAGGATGCGCGCCTGTGATGCGGTTAAATGACCTTTCAAAAAAGCCGACTTCACCTCAAGTCCCAATTTTGTTAATTGGATAGCATTGTTCACATAACTGCGTGTGACTCCAAATTGCTTGGCGATTTGGTGTTGACTTAAGCCCGATTCGTGAGCACGGCGAAAAGCCAATCCTTGCTGTAATGTTTTGAATTGTGGTCGATTTCTATCCGAACTTTTTTCAACATCAATCTGTTCTTCCGCATCACCAAATCGAAACGGTATGGGTCCAAGGGGGACAATCAAACACCACAACCCCAATACATCCAATGCTTTCGCAGCGTATATAACCGATATATCACTGCGCACCCGGTATCGCCTTCGACTGCCCATCGAAGAGACCAGTACAAGAGGCCACCGATTTTCTGCCAGGCTAAATTGCTGAATCAAGTTTTCTATACGAGGTAGATCGGGTTTATTACATTCTCTTAACGCCAGTAACTCCAAGGGTACAAACTTCAATTCCGACGACATCTTTCGACCTCCTCATTGTTTGACACACGTGTGTCAAACTTATCGGGATTGAATAGCTTTGAAAACCATTTACTTCTCATTGACCGATTCAGAAACGTTTGTCGCCGCAAAAAGTCCTCGAAAAGCTGATTCAACATCCGCTTGCAAGGCATCTGGAACATACTGCTTAAGCAAACCTCTGACTTCGCGAACCTGCCATTTAGCTCCTAATTGTATAGTTCGTTCACGAAGATGAGCAGGAACAAAACCCAGCCATAAACCTTTTAATAATGAGCTCACTTCAAATAGATCTTCAGCACACGCTAAAGTGATTGACATATGGCTAATATTTGTTCTTTCAATCGCGTTATCTTGTAAATTGAGCATCTTAGATGAAGCATGTAATGCTTTACTCGCCGTGAGATCTGTACTTTTATTGGGTTCATAAGCTGCAAAATTTTTACGCATAGCATCGACCAAATATCCACCTTGCTGAGAAAACTTAAATCCAACTTGCTGTGACCGCTCGTTGACATATTGTAACTGAGCTTTAGTATATTCAGGCGAATACTGACCTGCTAACTCTTTTGCCAATGTACGGTTTACGCCTTTTTCTTCCATGAGTTGCGTTAAGTGTTCCGCGACAGCTCCCCGAAGTGTTACAAAAATAAATTGTATGTGTGTTACTTTTCTACCCGTCTTTCGAATTCGATAATTCACTGAAAATTGGCAACGGCCTTCTTGATAAAACCGATTTATTTCTTTAATCGCTGGATCAATAACTCCTTGGCGGAATGTGGCATACTCAGGGTATGCAAATTGCCCCGATGATGTTTTTTCGACACCCAATAATTTTTTAGCTAATTCCATTGTTAACCACGGTGATTTACCCACACGTAGGTAACGACAGCCATTTTCATATAGCTTGAAAGCGCCCTTTTTCTTGAAATTACGCATAGTCGCTAAGTCAACTTTTGCGTAGAGAAGTGGATCACAAAGCCTAAACGCTGTTTTCATGTTAAAGGCATAAGATAAAAGCCCCCCTGAATGAATACTGGCTTCTTCAAACACGCTAGCAACGGTGAACTCAGGAAACAGGGCATCTAATTGTTTTTCAATCAGCGCTCGAATTTGTCTTTGTTGGGGCTTAGTTTGTGCCTGTAGTGTAATCAAATCGGTTTCTAATTTTTGAAAATAGTGACTCCTGACTATTTTTTGAAATCGAGGATTATTTTTTGCTTCGTTAAGATTATGACGTGCCGCTTCCTTTTGCTTTCGACAGTAATTACCTTCTTCACCAAGAAAGTCCCACTCAACTTGTACTTGAGCGATGGATTGCACAATGGTTTTTAAGTGAGAGGTATTGCGTGAGGTGATTCCCATGTATTCATAGGCTTGTTTAAATGTCATAAAATGTGCTTTTTCTTCAAGCAAGCAATCGAAGGCATGATAAATCATGCCATTAAGTAATTTATGCCCCAATAAGTTTAAATCGGCCCAAGAATGTATTGCTCCAACTGATTTGGTATAGTTTATAACAGCAGCTGGGATGTTTGAGTCAATAGCAGCATCAGATAGTTCACTCTCGACCGTTGATTCTTTGATCAGTGGCTCGGATTTTATTAAAATGAAAGGGATCGATGATCTAATCTCAGTCGTTGATCAAGGCGTCTCGCCGGAGCAAGGCATAGCTCGGGCTACCGTGTCCTATTCTCAATATCTTCTTAAATGCAAAACAGGACACGCGTGTCCTGTTGGCAGATATAGTGTGTATTCAGCAGTTAGAAAGTACCATCTCGACAATCCTGCAGTATTTGTTTAATCACATCTCCAACATCTTCACTTGACTCAATCCCATGTCTAAGTGTTATTTTTATCTCGCCTGTTTTACGAGAAGCTTGAATCAAAGTCTTTCCGCTTTGCTTCAAATAAGTTTTTTTAGAAGAGCGTTTCTCGCTATTTTTTTCACGTTTTTGTGTGATCGCAGAAAGGGCACGTTGAAGTGAAATAGCATCTCCACTTTCTAGGCGGTCATTCACTGTTGCTGCAATGTGCTCTGCTTTTTCAAAGCCTATCTCATTAACAGATTTTGCAACTTCTTCAACCATCCTTAAACTCAGCTGATCGACGTACTTAAACAACAAATTCACAACTGCTTCATTTTCTCGTAGAGAAGCAATTCGAAGTAAACGACTGAGATGGCGAACTGTTATATTCATGTCATCAGCGAATTCCATTTGCGTTCTGAACAATCCCAATTTCAATTGATCCGCGTAAGCGAAGGCTTTTTCTAGAGGAGAGATATTTCGCGATTCTTCATTTTCAAAATGCATAAGCCTCAAGCAATTACGATCGTCAGCTGTAGTTATGCGTGCACGAAATTTTCTCCCTAAAGCGATGCAAGCTGACCATCGCCTTACTCCAAAAATAATTTCATAAGGATGCATTTCATCAGTGGTTTTTCGGACTAAGCCAGGTTGAAGTTGACCATCTTTTTTAATTGAATTAATCAGACCGTCCAGTCTTTCTGGATTTAGCCAACCTTCATGTCGATTATGATAAATCCATGGAACACATTGTTGAGGGTCGATTTCCAATAGTTTTTCATTCACGATAGCA
>JARRRL010000228.1:0-4350 GCA_037380725.1 Gammaproteobacteria bacterium
AATGTATGTGGTGCCGAGGGCGAGAATCGAACTCGCACTCTGTTTCCAGAACCGGATTTTGAATCCGGCGCGTCTACCAGTTCCGCCACCCCGGCAACAGGGGACGCCATTATAACAAAAGAATGGTGAGGTACAAGAAGTATTGAGCTGAAATGTTGTGTGTCGCGTTTTCCTTGCTTGGCACTTTAGACATGTGCACATTAGAAACTAGAAACACGTGTAAAATGCACGCGAATCGAAACATAGGATCGAAAAGGGATAATGTGAAACAAGGGTTATCGCTTGTGTTCGTTGCGGAAACTGACTATCTTGCATCGGTCAACCACTTCTTCTCAAGCCTGTGTGGTTCGGGCGCGTGAAGCATAAATTCAGAATGGAATGCTAGTGTTCAATGGTACTGAAGCGAACCGATTTTTCTTATAAGCTGCCCGAAGATCAGATTGCGGTCTATCCCGCTGCTGAGCGTTCTGCTTCACGGCTTTTAGTGTGGGATCCCTCGGCGGGCGTGCACCATCATCGATTGTTTTCTGATTTGCCGCATTGGCTAAGCCAAAATGACTTGTTGGTTCTCAACGATACACGTGTGCAAAATGCGCGTTTATTCGGTCAAAAAAACACCGGCGGTCATGTGGAAGTGTTGATTGAGCGCCTGTGGCCAGATGGATCGGCCACGGCAATGATTCGAGCCAGTAAAGCGCCAAAGGTGGGAGCGGTGCTGCGTGTTGGCGAAGAAGAGCTTTTGGTGACGCATGTTGAAAAACCAATCTATGGTGTGAAAGGCATCACCTCGTCCGTGTCTGAGGTGATGGCGCGGTATGGTCATGTACCGTTGCCGCCGTATATCAACCGCCCGGATACAGCGGAAGATCGGAAGCGCTATCAGACGGTTTACGCGAAAACAAGCGGTTCAGCGGCGGCCCCCACGGCAGGGTTACACTTCGATCAAGCGCTTTTGCAGCGCTTACGTGCGCAAGGAATTTCAACAGCGTATTTGACCTTGCATGTGGGCTTGGGCACCTTTGCGCCGATTCGTGTTGAAAATTTGGCTGAACACAATATGCACGCTGAGTGGTTTGAAGTGCCGCAATCAGTCTGTGAGGCCATTGCGCAAACGCGTGATCGAGGTGGGCGCGTTGTGGCGGTTGGTACGACGACGCTGCGAGCTTTGGAAACCGCCGCAGCGGCCCAATCTCTATCGGAGTCGAATGCCAAGGGTTTGCTACCCTACCAAGGTGAGTCGCGGCTTTTTATTACACCCGGCTTTCGTTTTCGAGTGGTGGATGCGTTGGTGACAAATTTTCATTTGCCGGAATCCACATTGTTGATGCTGGTGAGCGCTTTTGCTGGCCATGAGCAGACCTTGTCGATGTATCGTGAAGCGGTAAATAATGGGTATCGTTTTTTCAGTTTCGGGGATGCAATGTTGATTTCATCCTGTGTGACAGCGACCGAATCGAGAGCCGGGTGATCAACAAGAGTAGCTTATTGCAGTTTTCTTGCAGCTTATACAGTCATTACAGTAATGAAGAATTTTGACTATGCGATTTGAATTGATTCAGCAGGTGGGGCGAGCGCGCCGTGGGCGACTTATTTTTGAACGCGGTGTGGTGGAGACGCCCGCGTTTATGCCCGTTGGCACCTTGGGTACGGTCAAGGGAATATTGTCTCGAGATCTTCAGGCTACGGGTGCACAGATTGTATTGGGAAACACCTATCACTTGATGTTGCGCCCGGGGACGGATGTGATTAAGCGACACGGGACTTTGCATGATTTTATGCAATGGCCTGGCCCAATGCTGACCGATTCGGGCGGTTTTCAAGTTTTCAGTTTGGGGGCTCTGCGGCAAATTACGGAAGAAGGCGTTTATTTTAAATCACCAATTAATGGTGATAAGGTGTTTCTTTCACCCGAGCGTTCGATGGCGGTGCAGCGTGAATTAGGGTCGGATATTGTGATGATATTTGATGAGTGCACGCCGTATCCGGCTGAATATGAAACAGCGCAGAACTCCATGCGCTTATCACTGCGTTGGGCTGAGCGATCCAAAGCCGCGCACGGGGATTCGCCGCACGCGTTGTTTGGCATCGTGCAAGGGGGAATGTATCCGGTGCTGCGCCAGGAATCGCTGGAGGCTCTGATGGCACTGTCTTTTGATGGTTATGCTATTGGTGGTTTGAGCGTGGGAGAGCCGAAAGCGGAGATGGCGTGTATTCTTGAGCATACGGCGCATCAGTTACCATCCGAGAAACCGCGATATCTGATGGGGGTTGGTAAGCCTGAAGATTTAGTGAACGCGGTTTTACAAGGTGTGGACATGTTTGACTGTGTGATGCCCACTCGTAATGCTCGGAATGGACACTTGTTCACGCACCACGGGGTGTTAAAACTGCGTAACGCGCGCTATCGTTTTGATACCAGACCTGTCGACGAGCGGTGTGCGTGTTACACGTGCCAGCATTTTTCGCGCTCTTATTTGCATCACTTAGATCGTTGCGGAGAAATGGTCGGTTCGCAGCTGAATACCATCCATAATTTGACCTATTATCAAACCCTGATGGCTGGTTTGCGGTCCGCTTTAGAAACCGGTAGAGTTGCGGACTTCGTGGATACTTTTCGGCGAGATCAGGCCCACGGTATTGATGTTTAAAGCCGTGTTGCAGTTTGTACGCCTTATGCTACATCCTACATTAACGGTTACTTAACGGTGACCTTAGCAAAGGTTACAAGAACGGTTACTTGAACGTGATTACCGTAACGTGCTCACGGAAGAAGTACTCACAGAAGAAGTCATTACAATTCTAGTATCCATAACGACAGAAGCGATCACAGAAGAGATGTCATTCCTATGAGTTTATTTATCGAAGAAGCCCTTGCCAATGCGGCTCCAGCTGTTGCGGCAACGTCTGCTCAGCCTAATCCGTATATGCCTTTCATCATGCTTGGTTTGATGGTTATCATTTTTTACTTTTTGTTGTGGCGTCCGCAAAGTAAGCGGAACAAGGAACAAAAAGAACTCATTGAAGGCTTGAGCGCGGGCGACGAAGTGGTGCTGAGCGGTGGACTGCTGGGGAAAATACTTAAAGTCGAAGAACAGTATGCCGTGCTCGAACTAGCGAAAAATGTAGAGGTTAAGATTCAAAAGAGCGCCATTGCTTCCACGTTGCCAAAAGGCACACTCAAAGCCATCTGAGAGCACACAGTTATGAGTATGCTACGAGACACCCTTGCGCCGCGAGCTCAAACCGTTCGAGCGCCCTTGTATTTTCCCGTCTGGAAACACTTGCTTGTTGTGGGCATTTTGGTTTTTGGATTGATGTACGCCATGCCTAACTTATATCCGGATGATCCAGCGGTGCAAGTTACGGGCGCTAAAGCGACCATTGACGTGGATGCGTCATTGGTGGAAGCGGTGAGCGCGGCCTTGAGTGCATCCGGTTTATCGGCATTGGAAGTGAAACAGTTGGATAAATCTGTGTTGGTCCGTTTTCGTAATTCGGAAGATCAGTTGCGAGCGAAAGACGCGATTCAGGTGGCACTGGGTGAGGAATATTTGGTGGCTTTGAATTTGGCCGCCAACACGCCGAGTTGGTTGCGCGCTGTGGGGGCATACCCTTTGAAATTGGGCTTGGACTTGCGAGGCGGTGTACACTTTTTGATGGAAGTCGATATGGCGAAAGCGTTGGAAAAACGGATGGATGCCTATCTGGAGGAAGTACGTACGGCTTTGCGCGCTGAACGTATTCGTTACCGAACCTTGTCCGCTGACCCAGCGGGGACCATACAGGTTGAATTGACCAATACGGAGCGAGAAGACGAAGCCTATGAATTGTTGCGCTCAAGCCTGCGTGATTTTACTTTGGTGAGTAACGAAGACACGGTGCATCCGGGCTGGACTTTAGAGCTGTTGGAGCAACAGCGACGAGCGATTGAAGATTACGCGATTTCTCAGAACCTGACGACATTGCGTAATCGTGTAAACGAGTTGGGTGTGGCTGAAGCGACGGTTCAGCGTCAGGGGCGTAATCGTATTGTGGTGCAATTGCCGGGTGTGCAAGATACGGCGACGGCTAAGCGGGTGCTCGGACGAACGGCTAGCCTTGAGTTCCGTTTGCAAGATTATGCCAATCAGAGCAGTGTGAACAGCACAGGCCATGTTCCCGTTGGTTCCGAACTGTTTCCGTTTAAAGGGGAAGAGCGTCCTCCGGTGCTGTTGTATAAAAAAGTAATTGTGGGCGGTGATCAAGTGGTTAACGCGCGTGCCAATTACGATGAGAACGGTCGGCCTCAAGTGAATATTACGCTCAGTGGTAAAGGCGGGCGGGATCTGCACCGCGTTACACGGGAGCACA
>JARRRL010000229.1:0-8514 GCA_037380725.1 Gammaproteobacteria bacterium
TTTGTCAACACGCCCGTAGGGTCGTCCACAGTAAATGCACACGCTGCGTAGCATCGTCCACAGAGATATCACTACGGAACTTTATGGAGTCTACCGTTTTGATAGATAAGGATATGAGGCATTTGAAATGAGCCAGAAACCCAAACTAATTTCTATAAAAATTACAAAAGATACTACAACTACTAGTGAGCATAATAAGCTAGTTAAAACAATAAGATATAGATTTTTTCGTGAGTTTTCCTAGGTTAAAAGTGATTTCCCCCAGGTTAAAAGAGAGTTCTCCTAGGTTAAAAGTGATTTCCCCTAGATCAAAAGAGAGTTCTCCAAGATAAATGATAGTTTCCCTAGATTACTGTGAGATCTCCCACATTCTCTTGTGTATAACTGATATGCTCTAGCTAAAGTTAACGCATTGATTAGTATAATAAACGTCCATAAGTATGCTAATTGTATTATTACTTCATGAGGAGAAATAATACGCTGGTAGTATCAATTTTTCCCTCGAAGGAGCCAAATAATGTTTTGGTTATAAATTAATCTAGGACAACTCACAAATCAAACGATAGATCGAAAGGTTGTCCTAATGAGAGGGAGATGTGGTTAGAGGGTATACACACACAAATTATATGAGCAATGACAATTTCATACTCGCGTAAGCATGTATGAGATTCATGAGATGTGAAGTTTGTAATGCTAGTAACCGATGACTTAACTTAACCAGCTGGTAGAGAAGTGGCTTTTCGAACAGAAGTGTAGGGTTTTTTGACGTCTACTGGTTTGACATGGGTTTGCGTTCGCCAAAGAGTAACGCACTTTTTAGTTGGAATAAGCTTCAATTGAGGATATAGATTTGTAACAATCTCTACTTTCTTAGCAAAATCTCTGCGAAAGGTATTTTTTGGTGATGTTTTGGTGGAAAAAAGCTCGTAAACCTCATCCCATGTCAATGTGATATTGTGTTTACCACTTTTTCTTAAGTAGAAGTTGGTGTACGTACCCCATATATAAATATCAAGTGCTGCTGGAGAACGGTGTTTGCACAGTTCAACAACTGTCGGGCGATGCAACACAACACGGGATTGCGCCACTACATTGGCGAAATCCTGGCTAACTTCTGCCATTCCGGCAACGATGCCGTGCTTGTTGAGGCGCATGCTATCACGACAAAATATCGGAAATCTAATTTCTTCTACGACCTGTTCAGTTTGAGTTACGCGAGTGGTTCTGATACCAATGACCGTTCTCATCAGAGCCAAAAGCGCTTCTTCATATTTTCTAACGGTGCCTTTTTCACCATAACTTGGTGTGATACCAAAAGAACGCATCAGCTCAGAAACATTTTCTTTCAAATCCACATATGGCTCACCCGTATGGACGAGTGTTGTGATGATATGAAAGAGAATGATTCGAGCGGCTGAACCGCAGGGAAGTTTTTCACCATGTGAATTCGAATAATCGATTTGTTGCCAACGAAATTTTCGAGAAAAATGATTCTCGTTGTAACTACTTTGAGGAAGCGGACCAAGCACAAAGGGTGGGATTGTGTAGCAAAAACCAAAGGCATCTGTTTCACTTTTATTAAGTAGTTCCCCAATCGCAATGAGTTGCTCATCGTTAAACCTGGAAAAGTCAGACCACGATATTTTATCAATCGTACTTGAATCTAAATGACGGATATGGTCAGGCTTCATGGATGCGATCGGGTTGATTGTACCCTCCTCTTTTTTTGTGCCCTGCTTGCTCATTCCTGCCTTCCTGCGTGTGATTGTTCCGTGTCAGTTTTTTACTTACATCGCTCAACGCTGAGAATGGTTAAAATATAATCAAAATATTTGTTCAGAGGAACTCATATAGTGCGATAAACAGACCTTGAATGCAAGCGGTAACAGCACTATCATCCAAAACACAAATTTTTTTATTACTTGGGGTTTAAAATGAACTTAGATCTTTACTACAAAGAATTGAAACAGGTGACAGAAACAGCAGATTCATTTATCAAAACGATAAAAGAAGCAACAGCTGGAAGAGTAGATCGAATAGCGGAGGAAAACGAGGATCAAGCTTGTATTCGAAGGCCAATGGAGAGACGATTCCGTACTCGCGAGGTAACCCGCATGCTCGGTGTCAGTGAGTCGGGCCTTTACAAGGCTGAGCGAGAAGGTCGAATACCAAGAGCGGAGTATGTCCAAAACTCTGTGGGGAATCGAGTTCGAGATGGTTGGACAATTGATCAACTGCTTGATATCCGGAAAGTGTTCAATGCTCTTCCAACGGTTGGTCATCGTCCGATGGTTATATCCTTTCCCAACTTAAAAGGAGGCTGTTGGAAGACCACATTATCACTTCTCAGTGCTCAGTATTACGCGATAAGCGGATACCGTGTGCTACTGGTAGATACGGATGCGCAAGGAACTTTGAGTTTTTTTCTGGGATATCAGCCAGATATTGATACCTCTTACGAAGACACCATTACCCCTTACTTGTTGTTCGATGACTCTGCTGGTGGCAAGTATGAAACGTTAGATTATGCGATACGGAAAACAGGTTGGCCGAATATTGATCTCATCCCAGCTAATCTAAACTTGGGTCTTATTGATACTTCTCTACCGATCGCGCTGGCTGAGGCACGTTCAGCAGAGGAAAAAACAGAGATTATTGAACGCTTGGCTTATGGCGTTTTGAGTTTGAATGAAAAATATGATCTTATTATCGTAGATGGAACTCCTTCCTTGAATTTGCTGACAATCAGCACACTGATAGCCTGTGATCATGTGATTGTCCCCTGCCCTGCTCAGATGGCGGATTACGCAAGCACCATTCAATTTTTTCATAACTTGAAGAACTCCGTGCATTCTTTTGTTAACAATGGCGTTGAAGTTTCTTTTCCTGACTATCACATTTTGATTACAAAATATGCCAACGCTAAATACAGCAATTGGATGACGGCGATGATTCGAAAAACATTTGGTGCAAAGACGCTTGATAATGTTGTGAAGAAAACTGATGAGATTGGTAAAACGGGAACGAAGATAACTACAATTTTCGAGCGTCAGCCCTCAAAGATGAGTAACCGTAAAAGTCATAATAATGCAACCGAAATTTTTTCTTCTGTGTTTGATGAAATAGAGCAAAAAATAATTTCACCTTTTTGCCGTGGTGATGATGTTTTTGATGATGATTTTTTAGTCCGTAATTCTAAGGAGGTTGTGGTATGAGTAAGGACGGTGATTTTTTGGATCTGGATTTTTTGGAAAACCAAGTTGTGAGAAAAGACAATAATAAGAATCCTTCTAGAGAAGTGGCGTCACCTGCTGCAAGAATGGTCTCGGACTCTAAGCGAGATTCGATTCTTGGTCGAACAATGAAGCGTCGTGATGACAGAAGGGATTTGGAAAAGAAAATTTCAGAGCTTGAGGGGCAATTGAAAGTATCTCAAAACTCGCTTGTACTCGACATGCCCGTTTCAAAAGTACGTGTAAAGTTTACGAAGACATTGGTTGATCCTGAAGAGATTGATATCAGTCCAGAAAATCAGCGGGTTCAAGAGTTACTCGATAAAGAATCGGTCCGCGACATTTACGAGAGCATATTGAATGAGGGACAAGCAGAGCCTGGTTTTCTGCGTAGAAAGCCGAATGGTCGCTATGAATTGATATCAGGATCTAGACGTTTGTATTGCGTGAAGCAAATAGAAGATAGGCAGTATCTTGCCTTGGTTGGAGATATTCCTGATGTAGATGTTAGGCGCTTGAGTCGGCTTGAGAACCAGCAATCTCCAATTTCGGTATATGAAAGATCTTTGTCGTTCAAGCATGATGTTGACGGCAAGAGGGTCAAGAGCTGGGACGCATTAGCAGCTTTGGAAGGTATGTCTCAGCGACAGATCATGAAATATAAGGCGCTCAGCGAGCTCCCTGTGGAGATTGTTCGGTCTTTCCCTTCTCCTTCTGATCTTTCTTTGGTGTTTTCCGATTGGATTATTTCCAAAATAAGAAGTAGCGATGCTGTTAAACAGCGATTTATAGAAATTGCTATGGGGTTGATCAACGACAAGGAACGATGGGCAGAAGAGAATCGAAGTCGAACTGCTACTGATGTGATGGCGATTTACAAAAGTTCTATGCGTATTAGATCAGAGTCACCCACACGAAAAAAAGCATTAGTTTATAAATCTCCGAAAGGGAGTTCTGTAGTTAAACACACGATTTCAAACAAGGGAACCCATAAGTTGGAGTTTGTTGATCTACCTGAACCTAAGTTAGAGAAGCTCATTCAATCGTTGATGCGTTATTTGGGATTAGAACTCTCCAATGAAACATGAACAGGGTGCAGGATTTTTTCGAAGAATCGTAAAGAAAGCGAAGTTTGACACACGTGTGTCAAGCTGTGGGATGATCGATCACAGCGGCGCATACACATGTGCATCATGCCGCTGGCTGGCTTGTGATTGGCTTATTGAGACCGTCGTGAATCATCGCAGGGTTCCACGATAAAATTTTTACTTTGCAGATATGTTTGTATAAGAACACTCGTAAACCCATTTTTATGAAATGCGGCTTGTGAATTCGGAAAGGCTTGAAGAACATTTAGATTGATTTATAGTCATGGGACAGCGCTCGACCTAGGTGTTTAAAATCACCCAAGCCGAGCTAAGCAAAACCAGATCTCAACAAAAGCGAAAAATCCGGTATGCCTGAGCCCATTTTAGGTCATTCAGTATCCCACAGCAAAACCTCTTGTTTGGCGCATTTGTCTGCGCTATCTCGTCGTGTTCGTCTCTCGTTCTCTGCGCTGTTGCGTTGTACAGAGTCGTATCGCTTTATCGATCTTGCCTGTTTAAGGCTTGCCCCCTCCCCTTTGCTCTTGTTCATGCCACGTCGTTGTTCGAGTCTGGTCTCATTTTGTACGAAGGAGACTAGCTTATGGACTATCAATCTGCTCAACCCGCACGCTCTGTCGGTGACAAATTCACCCATTCTTTGTTCCTCTTTATCGGTAGTTGGCGCAACTTGCTTGGCGGATTCATCGTCGTAGCACTGACTTTAGTCAGCATAAAATTCAATCTGGAAATGGCGAAACAGATGAGCGTTGATCAGAGCAGCGAAACGCTCTTGATGGCGGGATATGGTTTGCTGGATCTGGCTTGTGTTTTCTTGGCGGGATACTTGGGGGCCAAAAGTCGCAGTCTCTTTCGACGCATCATGGCGCGTTTGTTGTTTGTCTTTCTGATGTCGCTCAGTTTGTGGGCCGCGTGCTCGTATGCGCTGATGATTGATGCGATAAAAGAGAACACGAGCGTCAACAACACGATTGTTGAAAAGCGTTCGGCACTGGATATTCAGCGGCAAAACGTGGTGATTTGGCAGGATAATCTGGCGAATACGGAGCGACACAAAACGCGCTTTTCGAAAACCTTGACCAAAGAGCAAGAGAAACTAAGCCGCATTCAATCGGAGCTGAGTGAACTGGAATCAGCCCTCCCCCAACCCACAATGGCGATTTATCATCGTGTGGCACCCTACTCCCCGCTCTCGGCGGATGCTTTGGCGTTGTTGGTGCGTATTTTATGGAGTGTTGCTCTGGTCATCAGTCCGGTGTTGTTGCTGACCTTTTTGGCGGTGGAGATCACCAGTGATGCGCCCCCTCCTCCTTTCAAGTTAAAACCGAAACCGCGACGCTGGGGGCGGCGTATTACGCGGGCGCTAAGGCGTATTCAAACGAATACACCGAAGTCCGTATCGACTACAGCGGTGCGTACCCAAACGAATACACCCGTGCGTACTCAAACGAATACACCGAATACGGATATGCGTATTCAAATGAATACACCCGTGCGTACCCAAATGAATACAGTGAGTACAGATACGCGTATTCAAACGAATACACCCGTGCGTACTCAAACGAATACACCGAATACGGATACGCGTATTCAAACGGATACACCCGTGCGTACTCAAACGAATACACCGAATACGGATACGCGTATTCAAACGAATACACCCGTGCGTACCCAAACGAATACACCGAATACGGCTACGCGTATTCAAACGGATACGCCCGTGCGTACTCAAACGAATACATCGAATACGGCTAAGCGTACTCAAACGAATACACCAAAGCTTGTATCGACTACAGCTAAGCGTACTCAAACGAATACACCGAAGTCCGTATCGATCCGTAAACGAGCGTTGCCCAAGCCTAAAGAGGGTATTCAGCGAGACACCGGTACGCGTGGCGATGCGGGGAACCGATACGCCAATCTGCGCCAGGCTGTCTTGGACGGGCGGGTTAAACCCACCAATCGTCAGGTCCAGAAGGCCTGTCTTTGCGGTCAGTCCGTTGCCAGTCGCTATCTTCAGTCACAGGAAAAAGAGGGCGTTATTGTTCTGAATCGCGGCGTTTATACCGTAAATACATAAAAAACCGAAACGGCTGAAGGGGGGGCGGACTCAGTACTTTATTTTACTGTTAACCATGAAAGGGCGGGGCATGCTGGATAAAGATTTGGAGCCGCGTAAGTTGAACCGCGTTGTGGCGGGATACTTTTCGGTGAGCGAAGATGAAACCGCGCGGATCAAAGAGCAGTTTTTGGACATGTGTTTAATTGAAGAAGACTGGCAGCCAGTCGGCTGGTCTGAGCGGCAGTATGAGGACGGCAAAGGCGCGGAGCGTTCAAAGCGGTATCGCGAGAAACAAAAGCCTGTGCAGCATGAGGAAGACGAAGCCAGCTGTCCAGCAAGGGCAGAGACAAATGTTATCCCGATACCTCCCCAGGAAACCGTAGCCGCCACATCCGACGGCGTCGTAAAAGAGGGTAGGGGGAACACGGGAACGCCTCGGCGCACAATCAAAAACAAGCAGGACAAAAAAACCAAAGCCAAATCGGCTTGGCAGCCAGAAGCGTGGGTCAATCGTGAGTTATGGGAAAAATGGTCGGCAGTGGTGGGGGCATCCCATTGGCATGCCGCACAGTTGGATCAAGCCCAGGCGAGTTTGCGACGCATCGTGTATGAATTGGGCTGGCCGCAAGATGAGGTCATCACACGAGCGATTGCGCGATCCTACAAAAGTTTTTACCCGTTGAATGCGCCTGGTCAACCGGAAAAGAATACCTCTGGACTGGAGAGGCGTTTGGCTCCAGAACGGAATGTGATTCAAGAGCAGATTCGCGAAGCGCAGCTTGAAGTGGTGCATTGGAAAAAGCAGCTTGAGCTGAAGGGACCCGCCAAGACCACGGAGGAAAGAACAACCTTATTACGTCGCGCGGAAGCGAGATTGTCGACCTTGGTGGCAAAACAAGTGAATGGCCCGATGAGGCAGTCTGGATGAGGCTGTATTCGGAAGCGTGACGCGTCACGGTGACCGTCACGCTAACCGTCACGGTGACCGTCACGGTAGTGCAACGGGCCGTAACGCTCCCAGATAACAGAGTACAGAATACAGATATAAAACACATGTCCCCGCCGAGGAGCGAGGCGAGGACTCAAAGGTTTGGCCCGAGGGCATCTGTGTGATGATTAAAAAAACATCAATCGCTATGGCGAGGCGTGGATGGCACGGAGAGCGTGCGGCGTTTTTTGGTGCGAACCACAACGGGCGTTTTTTCTTTGGGCGGCGTGGTGAGTTTGCGCAAGGCGGCTTCGGCTTGCTGCCGCTGCGAGACGGCGCGGTTCAAGTTTTTTTGCATGACGCGCATCTCATAGGTTTGTCGTCGAATGGTTTTGCGCGCTTGACCCAAAGCCTGGTGCAGCGCTTCGATGTCTTGAAGCAGGGTGGCGATGCGTGCTTTGAAACGATTAAACAGGGTGATAACGCGCTTTTTGGTGTAAGCGCGCTCCGAGTCGAGGATGGGTTCTGTCACAGCGGGATCAAGACCAGCGCGTCGATCTTGCTCCAGCACGGCCAGCAGGTATTCGGGAGAATCCGTGTGGTAGGCGAGGGCGCAGCGCACACGACTTTGAGTGAGTTTGCCATCGGCGATGAGTGCCTCACCCGTACCACGGGTTAAGGGCATGGGGGTGTCAAAGTCGATGCGATCTTGATAAGCGTTGCGCAAGGCTTCAAACGCGCCTTTGCTGGGTCGGGGCATAACGTGCCTCTCCTGAACGGTTTAACGATACCACAAATACTACACCGTTCGATGAGGGGTAAAAACCCATAAAATGAGTGATTTTGATCATAATTTACGAGGAATCATCAAAAAAGTGAGGTATATTCAGTGCTGAGTGAAGGGCAGGTAGCGGGTCAGCAGGCCGCTCACTTCGCTTTACGCTGAACTGGATTGTGTGAGACAGACAGGATATCGAACAGGGAGGATAGACGCGATGGCCACTCAGAAGAAAGCCACATCAAAGCCCAAAACGACATTACCGAAGACCCTCCAGGCACCGATGACGCGCAGCGAAATGCTTTCGTACCTGGCCGACTCCACGGACGTGACGAAAAAACAAGTGCAAGCCGTCCTGGATGAGTTGGCGAATCTGATGGAACTGCACCTGAAAAAACGCAGCGTGG
>JARRRL010000230.1:0-7787 GCA_037380725.1 Gammaproteobacteria bacterium
TGGGGCGCCGTCGCGCATCGTTGCCGGGTAGTACCTGGACGGCAGAAGCGGTGTCCGATCTGATTTTTTATGCGGCGCTGGGCATTGTGATTGGGGGGCGCTTGGGGTATATGCTGTTTTACGGCATGGCACTCCTGCTGGATAATCCTTTGAATTTGTTTAAAGTTTGGCAAGGTGGCATGTCCTTTCATGGTGGCTTGCTGGGTTCGGCTTGTGGCATGTTTTGGGTCGCGCGCCAGCATAACAAAACGATGAGTGAAATCATGGATTTTGCGGCGCCCATTGCTGCATTGGGCCTGGGGTTTGGTCGGATTGGAAATTTCATTGGGGGTGAGTTGTATGGACGTGTCACGACGGTTCCATGGGGGATGGTGTTTCCCCGAGGCGGATTGGAGCCGCGACACCCGTCGCAGTTATACGAAGCTTTTTTAGAAGGATTGGTGTTGTTTGTGGTGTTGTGGTGGTTTTCTGCGAAACCACGACCGCGATTGTCCGTGACAGGACTGTTTATTTTACTTTATGGAGTTTTTCGCATTACGGTGGAGTTTTTTCGAGAACCGGATGCACACTTGAGTTTTATCTTAGCCGACTGGGTGACCATGGGGCAGTTGTTATCTTTACCGATGGTGTTAGGTGGCGCGCTCATGATGGGTTACGCGTATCAGCGTGATCGCAGAATGAAGGGGTGAGGGGCGCCTATGCAGACGTATTTAGATTTTTTGCGCTTGGTGCGTGAGACGGGAACGCGTAAATCAGATCGAACGGGCACAGGAACGCTCAGTGTTTTTGGGCATCAGATGCGTTTTGCATTGCACGATGGTTTTCCTGTCGTGACGACAAAGCGCGTCCATTTAAAGTCTATGATTTACGAACTGCTGTGGTTTTTGCGTGGCGATACCAATATTGCTTATTTGAAAGAGCAGGGCGTTCGAATTTGGAATGAGTGGGCGGATGAAAATGGGGAATTGGGGCCGGTGTATGGGCGTCAATGGCGTTCTTGGCCCACGGCGGATGGCCACGGCGTTGATCAAATTCAACAGGTCGTTGATCTGATTCGGGAGAACCCCGATTCGCGTCGTTTAGTCGTGAGCGCTTGGAATGTCGGTGAATTGTCCAATATGGCTTTACCGCCCTGTCACCTGTTGTTTCAGTTTTACGTAGCGGACGGACGTTTGTCGTGCCAGATGTATCAACGCAGCGCGGATTTGTTTTTAGGCGTACCGTTTAATATTGCTTCATACGCGTTGCTGACGCATTTGATTGCGCACGTAACGGGTTTGGCGGTGGGTGATTTTGTGCATACCTTGGGTGATGCACACCTTTACTTGAACCATTTGGAGCAAGTGGATGAACAACTGACGCGTCAACCCTTGTCATTGCCTATTCTGAAATTGAACCCGTCGATTAAAAACATCAATGATTTTCGATTTGAAGATATTGAGGTGCTTGGTTATGAGCATCATGCCGCGATTACGGCTCCCGTTGCGGTGTAGGGTTATTGCAGGAGGGCTGAACTTTGTGTGTTGTCGTGAGTGAGTGGCGAAGAGTGAGTAGCGAGTGAAATGTGGTGTAATGGGTTCTTGTGCTGAAGGAGGCCTTGTGTGAAGTTGAGCCTGATCGCAGCTGTATCGCGTAACGGTGTTATTGGCGATGGTAGAAAGATGCCGTGGCATTTACCGGTGGATCTACGGTATTTCAAGCAGGTGACGCAAGGCAAAATCGTCATCATGGGTCGTAAAACATACGATTCAATTGGACGTCCATTGCCGGAACGATACAATATTGTTATTTCTCGCCAAGCGGCGCCGTTGGCTTTCCAAGAACATGGCCAAGAGCATGTGCAGTGGGTAGCCAGTCCTGAGGACGCATTAAGCGTCAGTCAGTGCCGCTTGAATGAGTGGGCGATCAAATCGTGTCCAACTATAAATTCTTCCGAAGTGATGGTCATTGGAGGAGGACAAATTTATAACTGTTTTTTTCCACTAGCGGAACGCTTGTATCTCACGCGGGTAGACGTGCTGGCTGAGGGCGAGACGCGTTTTCCAGAGATCGATTTGGCGCCGTGGCGCTGTGTGAGTCGTGATTCGCACCAGGCTGATCACGCGAACCCCTTTGATTGTGAATTTGTTGTCTTCGAGCGACGGGCAGAAGGATTGGCCGATCGTGTTTCAGCACAAGGAGTGATGCACGATGTTTAAGCGATGGTTTAAACCAAAATGGGAACACGAGCAGCCGGAAATGCGTTGCTTGGCGATTGCGGCGCTCAAGCTGGATAAGCCAAATCATCAAGACATTTTGAAAAAGTTAGCCTTGGAAGATACCAGCGAGGCTGTGCGATTGGCCGCTGCTGAGCGCATTACGGATGCGGCAATGTTGGTGCAAATGCTCAATCGAAGCGCTTCTGAGCGTGAACGTCAGACCTTATCGCCACGCATACTGGGTTTGGCTTTAGGGCGACAAGAGTTAGGCCAACAAGAGCTGGACCAAGAGCCAAGGAGTTGGCAGAAGCGTCGCGCGGTACTGGATGATGTGGTGGATGTTACGGTGTTTCGCGATTGCCTTAAATCGACGTACCCCGAAAGCTTACTCACGTACATCTTGGATCGTTGGCCAGATGATCAAGCTTTATTTTCTGAATTGGTGCAAAACGCTGATTCACGACACGTGCGCCAGCAAGCAGCGTTGCGTTTGGAATCGCCGCTTTATCTCAAGCAGGCCTTGGCGGCGGCAAAGGCAAAAGATAAAACGGTATACCGTATTGTCAAACAAAAGCTGGATGTTTTAAAGCGTCAGGGGCGCGCTGAAACGCAGCAACGAGAGGAAGTGGCGACGATTTTGCGAGAAATGGAGCGCTTGCAGTCGCTCGAAGCGGATTCGTTGTTGCCACATAAAATCAAGCAATTTGAAAGCCGTTGGGCGGCGCTCGATATCGATTTAAGTGAATGGTCTGATCGATACCGCGAACAACAGGCTGCACTGAATGCGAAGTGTGCAAGTGTGGCTGAGCAGCAGCATGAGCAGGCGCAGCGCGTGATTGACCAGGCCGAAGCCAGCAAAACCTTGGTGTCAGTGTGTGACGCTGTGGAAGAAGCGTTGCGTGTGGCCGCTCAGGAATTTGCGGTGAAAGCGGTGGACACCTTGTCTTTAAAGCGCGCGTGTGAAACGCAACGGACGCGATGGCAGCAAGCGTGTGCGCTCGATCAACCCAGTGCGGAGCTGCAAGCCCGTTGGCAAACCTTGATGCAACACGTTGCGGATTACTGCGCAGCAATTGACGTGTTGCGGCAAAACTACGATCGAGTGGCGAAATGGATCGATGAATTAGCGGAGCTGAAATCGACACATCGGGATGATATACAGCGGTTGTTAAAACGATTTTCTGCTGTCGCGGAACGCATACACTGGCCCGCTCAGTTGAATCGACCCACGGTGTTGACGCTGATTGAAGACGGCGTCAAGCAGACAAAACGGTTACTGTCGGAATCGTCGAAAGCGATTGCGGATTTGGAGCGTGATTTAGCGCGTCATATTGACACCTTGGAGCGTGCTATTGCCGAGGGATTGTTGAAAGAAGGCCAAGCCGCTTTGCGGGATGTACACCTGGTATTGCGTGAGTTGCCCATCGGGCACAGTGAACGGCATCAAAAAAAAAAACACTGTGGGTGGCATTCAAAGCGGCATCTGAAGCGGCTTTTGCCCCGTGTAAAGATTATTTTGATTCGTTGCAAGCGCAACGTGATGAAAACGCCAAGCAGCGTGAAGTGATTCTGACGCAGTTGGAAACGTATGCGAGAGAACACGATTGGGCAAATGCGGATTGGAATTTGGTGGTGGAAACACTAAAAGTGGCGCGTGCACAGTGGCGAGCGGCGTCACCGGTCGATCGTCGTGTTCACATCAAAATGCAGCGACGTTTTGATCGTGTGGTGGCTGATATTCAATCGCACGTGGATGCGGAACGCGAACGCAACGCGATGCGTAAGGCAAAAATGGTTGAGCAAGCGGCTGAATTGTTGGACCACGATGATGTAGAGGCCGCCATTAAGACGATGAAGGCGTTGCAGGCGGATTGGAAGACCATCGGGATAACCCAGCGTGAGGCAGAACAAAAACTGTGGGCTGAATTGCAAAAACACGCGAACGCGTTATTCGGACAGCGTCGGCGTCGTTGGGAAGATCAAAACGCGGAGCGAGCAGCGAATCGAGATCGTGTTTTAGCCTTAACTCAATCCATTCAGCAGGTGGTGGAAGCCGATGCTGATCCAATCGAGGCCTTGGAACGCGTTCAAGCATGGCGGGAAGAATTTGAACAAATTGCACCGCTACCGCAAGAGGATGCGAAACAGTTGCGCCAGGGTTTTAGGCAGGCATACCGTCGCTTTGAGGCGGCGTGTGCTGAGGCGCAATCTCAGCGGGCAGAGCGAGATTTTGCGTGTTTGCGATGGGCATCGAGTTTGTTGGACCAGTTTGAACGAGATGTATCGCTGGGCGAGGTGAGCTCGCAGCAATTGGAAGTGCTTAAAAGTCAGTGGCAAACCCTTGGGCATTTACCGGAAGGTGCTGAGGTGGGGCTGAACGCGCGTTTTGACACAGCCATTGCCGCAGGTGCTGCGATGAGTCCGGAGCATGAGAAGCATGAAATGACGCCGTATGATCAAAAGAGCATCTTAGCGAGACGGCGTGATACGTTGTTACAGCTTGAAATTTTACTTGGCCTCGATAGCCCTGCTGACGAACAACAGCAACGCCTGACACTGCAAGTGGACAGACTGTCGAGCAAATTAGGTGGAAAGGCGACGGATGGTGATGCGCGTGAGGCCGCTGAATCGTTGATTATACAATGGTGCGTATCGAGCAATTTGGGTCTATTGCCGGATATTGATCCCTTACAGGCGCGTTTTGAGCAGGCTTATCGGGAATGGCTGAGTTTGCGAAAAAAAGAGTCCCCAGCGTTGCGGCGTACGGCTGCGGGTGATGTTGTGACGAGCTAAGTTTCGGGTAGACCCATACTATGCCGCTCGAAGACATCAAGAGCTTTTGATTTGATGAACGCGGGCGAAAGTATACGATCGGTCATCGTATACTGATCCATGAGTACGAGTCTGCGCATACCAATGCTGATATCTTAAGGCGTTTTTTTCTGATCGGGCACGACCCATAATGCACAAGCCACGTTTGCGGCGAGTTTGTCGTAAGGTTTGTGCAGGGTGATGTTGGGTATACCTTTGTTGTGCAGATTACCGACCATCAAGCACGTTGGTTGAATTTCCGATACTTTTTCTTGGATCAGGAAAGCGGGCGGACCGGGTTCGACCAGCGTGGTGAGGTTTTGAAACGCAAAGGAAGCCAGTAATGTGTCCGTTGATTGCCGGTGAGAAGCCACAATTTCTTCCATCACTTCAGGGGCGAGATAGTAGCCGCCATCGATACCATAACTGGGTAGACCGGTAATATTCGGATAGGCGTGCACGACCACCACTTTCATATTCCAATCGGTTTGCAATTGTTTGGCACGGGTGAGGAGGCGGTGGTTCAGCGCGTCGTGTTTGGGATCGTTCGACTCTAAGGCCACCATCAGGGTTCCGTTGTTGAAAGACAGCGGTTCACTGATCATCAATACTTCGGTTGGCGCTTGGCTTAACACATGCCAGTCGTCACTGTGAAATAGAAAGTGGGTCCAACGCGAGTGCGGATCAATTTTTTTAATGATTAAATCAAAAGATGCTTCTTGGCATTTTTTAAGGATGGCTTCAAAGGCGTGGCTACTCCACATTACTGATTGTTGGATGTGGTTGCCTGGTGATTGAAAAGGGGTTACCACCTGGTTTAGCCATTGTTCGGCGTTGGCGATGATGGGTTGCGTTAGATTGTTCAGCAAGGTGCCGTGAAAGATCTTTTCAATTTGAGCGGGTAAATCATATACGGGATGCAGCGCTACGATGTCAGTGGTATCGGATTCCGATACCTGGGCTGATTGTGGTAGGCCTTCTGTCATGATGATGGCTTGTTGCAAAGCGGGTAACGAAGCATCATGGGCGTCGATGATTGCGAGTATTTTGTTCATGCGCGTTTTCCTATGCTGGTTCCATCAGCGACTGGTCTCGATACGTGTTTGTATCCGCCGTCAAAGCATGCGTAACGATTGTTCTGTGGGACTGTCGTACTGTGAATCATTGTAAGCGGGTTGCGCTGCTTGGACAATCGTGATTGAAAATAGTGGTTTGAAAATGACAGGCAGAGGAGGGCCGACAGAGGAGAACCAAGCGGCCCATTAGGCATCGGGATTGCCGTTACACACATCCAGACAGTGATTCATGGTTAAAGCTGGAGAATCATCGCGCGTTTGGCCGACTATTTTTGCTGGCACGCCCGCAACGGTTGTGTGTGGTGGTACGTCACTCAGTACAACGCTCCCCGCCGCAACCTTGGCACATTCGCCGATGGTGACGTTTCCCAGAATTTTGGCACCGGCGCTGAGCAAGACGCCCCGATGAATTTTCGGATGGCGATCGCCTGATGTTTTGCCAGTGCCGCCTAATGTAACGGCGTGCAGCAGAGACACATCGTCATCCACAACGGCGGTTTCGCCAATGACAATTCCGGTGGCGTGATCGATCAAAATACCCGCACCAATGCGTGCTGCGGGGTGAATATCCACAGCCAAAACCGTTGATATGCGGCTTTGAAAAAACAGGGCTAACGTGTGTCGACCATGTTGCCACAAATGATGTGCGATACGATGGCCTTGTAGGGCGTGGAACCCTTTGAAATACAACAGCGGTGTGGTGAAATCGTTGCAAACGGCATCTCGTTCTCGTGTGGCGATGATGTCGCGTTGGGCTGCGCAACTGATGCTGGGGTCGTCCTCTAAAGCTTGAGCAATGACTTCCTGAATGGCGATAGCGGGAAGTGTTGCACTGTCCAAAACGTTGGAGAGGTGGAAGCTCAGGGCGCTGTCGAAGTGATCGTGACTCAAAATGGTAGCGTGTAAAAAGCTGCTGAGGATGGGTTCGCTGTGACTGATGTTTTCTGCTTCTTCACGGATCGTAAGCCAAATATCGCCTGCCATGGATGGTCTCCTGCTTCTGCTTCTATAACGTTTATCGATTGATCGCTTACCACTCAGCGGGTTCTGCGGTTCGTCAATGCGTGGTGCTGATCTACCCTGCCTGATCGCGAAAACCGATGTCAAGTCCAGGTTCAATTGAGCAGCGTCTCTTGTCGGATGAAGAGGATGAGCTTGCTCAGGGATCACTCTGGTAAGAAAAGGCTGGTTAAATCGTTCAGAAAAGCGCGACCAAGTGGCGTGATGTGATAATCAGCGAGTGAGTGCGAGGCGGGGGAGAGCCAACCGTTTTGTTTGGCTTGAGCCAGTATGGGTTGCAGGGTGTGGAGGGGGGTGCCGGTTGCTTGGCTCATGGTTTCTATGGATACGGTTTCAAAGAGGCGTAGGCGGTTTAAACTGTATTCAAATAAGCGATCTTCCGCTGCTACGTGTGTGATGCGACGCCGTTGCTCGGCCTGGTGTGCGAGGTAGTGCTGGGGGACGCGGGTGCGTTGGGTTCGCAGAATGCCACCGCTTTGCGTGGTGAGCTTGCCGTGTGCGCCTGCGCCAAGGCCTAGGTAGTCACCGTATTCCCAGTAATTCCGATTATGTTGGCAGTGATGGCCCGCTTGTGCGTAAGCGGATACTTCGTATTGCGTCAGGTTAAATTGTTGCAGCATGGCTGGACCTGCTTCGGCGATGTCAGCCACGGTGTCTTCAAGCGGAAGGGTGGGGCGTTGGC
>JARRRL010000231.1:0-2732 GCA_037380725.1 Gammaproteobacteria bacterium
TAGCAAGTTACTTTGGCAAAAAACAAAGCCGCGATGTGCTAGAGGTCAGGTGGAGCGCCTTGTTGTGTGCTTTATCTTTGCAGGGTTTTCAGATTGTATTGCCTGTTTAATAAAAAAATAATTACCTGACTTTTAGTTGAATTTATGTCGAGTGTTTTTGCAACATGATTGTTAGCAGATTGCTGTATAATTGGTGTCTGATCTATATACGACGAAGTATTTTCTTGAAAGGAAAGAGACAAGGTTGTTGATTCCTTTTCTTCAATTGACAATGCAGTTAAAACTCTGAATGCATTTATTCTTTGAATAACCTTTCTTGACTATTTGATTTCCATTTATTTTTTGAAACAATTTCGCTTTTATCTACACACAACGTTGAGCTAACTGGCGTGGCGTCGTTTGCCACGTCCAAGCGACAAAGGAGCGTTGTTGAGCGCCTGGTTATGTTGTTGTATTTTTGTATTTATATAGAATGAATGACCAAACACCCCATGTAGCCAAACCATAACCAAAAAGTACGTTTAAAATTTGTCTTTCATACAAGACCTTACCTACAATCATACGAGACCTTACCTACCATGAAAGTGATGGCCATGAAAGTCATGAAAGTGATGGTATCGAGTAAGAGTGTAATGGCCCTTGGCATGCGTCAGACATGTTCAAGTCAACGAAAAGGATGTAGATTTGGAACAGCTTGAGGAACAGATTGACATTCAGAAAGCGCCGTGTACGGAATGTGTGAGTTCCATCCGAGAGATTCAAAGTTTGATTGTCCAGTACGGTATGAATTCTACGGTTGTGCTCAGTCATGTTATGGAGTTGGTATCCGGTATGGTGTACTTGAGGCGCGATGATGGTCAATTTTTGATGGCCAATCACCATACAGGGTATTTTTATGGTCAATCCGTTAAAGACCTGCTTCAGACACCTGGTGCTGACACGATGGCATTGTGCGATGGGGCTCCACAAATGTGGAAGGCGGATGAAGAGGTCATTCGCACTGGAAAATTGAAACACCTTGAAGAGCGGGTGCGTAATGCAGCAGGACAGGAATTTTTTTACAGCACAATTAAAATTCCTCATTACTTGCAAGCCGGTGTGCATTTTGCGGATTTGAAAGACGGCGTGGTGACCGAAAATCTGGTTACGGAAGGCACGAAGGTGGATGCCGTTTTGTCTTTGAGCGTAGACGTGACCGACTTGACCTTGGCCACTCGTCAGATTCAAAATCAATATAATTTCGATCCCCTTACGGGCTTGGCGAATCGCAATTTATTGCGTCGACGCACCAAGCAAGCCATGGCACACTGCAAGCGCACTTCCTGTATCGGTGCATTGCTGTGTATTGATTTGGATAATTTTCGAGAGATCAACGAAATATTTGGTCACGTGTCGGGAGATTTGCTGTTAAAACAAGTGGCGGAGGCGCTCTCGGCGCGCGTGGAGAACCCGGATTATCTGTTGGCGCGTTTCAGTGGCAATCACTTTGCTTTGTTGATGAAAGAAGCGGCGAGCCGTGAGGACGTGTTTGAATTGGCCGATGGCTTAATTGAGGACTTTGCGGAGCCGTTTATTTTTGATGAGCGTCGCATCGCGGTAAAAGTCAGCATTGGGGTGAGTTTTTTCCCAGATCAAGCAGACTGTTTTGAAGCCTTGTTGAAAAACACCGAATTGGCCTCGTCGCTGGCTAAGCGGGAGGGCGGTGGTCGCTGGAGTGTGTTTTCCCCCGAATTAAGCGATTCCGTACAGCGGCGACATCACATCGCTAACCAATTACGCTATGGCATTGAAGCGGATCAATTTACCTTGTCTTATCAGCCGATTATCAGTCGAGAAACCGGAGCGGTTGTGGGCATGGAAGCGTTGGTGCGTTGGAACCAACAACACCTGCTTTTCGTACATCCCAGTGAGTTTATCCCGATTGCAGAACAAACGGGTTTAATTATTCCCATTGGGGAATGGGTGATAAAAAGGGCCTTGTTCGAGCAAAAGCGTTGGTTGGAAGAAAATCCCGGTACGTCCTTAGCGGTGAATCTGTCATCTGTACAGTTTCAGCAACCGGAGTTTGGTCAAAAACTCGCTGCAATCGTGAGTGAGTCTGGAATTGATCCACGGTGCTTGGAGTTGGAAATTACGGAAAGCACGATCATGAAAGATATAAAAAGTGCGATCAAAACCATGCACGGGTTTCACGAGATGGGCTTGGGTATCTCGATTGACGATTTTGGTACGGGTTACTCTTCGCTCAGTTATTTGAAGCGCTTTCCAATCAATAAAATAAAAATTGATCGCAGTTTTGTGCAAGACATGGGGCAGGACAGTGATACGAGAACCATCACGACGACCATCATCAATTTGGGGCACAATTTAGGACTAAAAGTGGTGGCTGAAGGCGTGAGCAGTGAACAACATGTGTCCC
Source organism: Gammaproteobacteria bacterium (assembly GCA_037380725.1). Lineage (GTDB taxonomy): Bacteria > Pseudomonadota > Gammaproteobacteria > Pseudomonadales > JANQJO01 > JARRRL01. The sequence continues at coordinate 2,420 of JARRRL010000231.1, forward strand.
TGCTGGATGAGGCGAAAGTGGATTTCTTACAAGGGTATTACTATTCACGCCCCATGCCCGTCCTTTCCTTCCAGGATTGGGTCTGTGGGTATTACGCCAGACTGAAGTGCCCGAAAGGCCTTGTGGGAGCATCCGTAGAGGGTCGACCGTTTTGAGTGGATCACTTGTGGTATGATGCGTGCCGAAACGTGAACGGGTTGTTCATGTGCAAGTGCTTGGTGACTGACAAGCTGGGTTTCGGTCGAATGGGGTTGTTGAGACGTGAACGAGTTGACATCAGCGACGCGCGTGGCGGAAGCCGTCACGGATGGTC
>JARRRL010000231.1:2777-15518 GCA_037380725.1 Gammaproteobacteria bacterium
CTACGACGTGAAGTCGGCAAAGCCATTGATGATTTTGAGATGATCTCGGCTGGAGATCGTGTGATGGTGTGTATGAGTGGTGGTAAAGATTCGTACACAATGCTGGAAATTTTATTGGGCTTGCAAAAAAACGCACCGGTATGTTTTGAGGTGGTCGCGGTTAATCTGGACCAGATGCAGCCCGGCTTTCCTCGTGAGGTCTTGCCCGAATACTTGTCGCGACGAGGCGTGTCGTTTCACATTGTCACCGAAGACACGTACAGCACCGTTACGCGCGTGATTCCGGAGAATAAAACGTATTGTTCGTTGTGCTCGCGTTTACGTCGAGGTATTTTGTATCGTACCGCCAAAGCAATTGGTGCAACGAAAATTGCACTGGGTCATCATCGAGATGACATTTTGCAAACGTTTATGATGAATCTGTTTCATGGTGGTTCTTTGAAGGCCATGCCCGCTAAACTTCGTTCAGATGACGGTCAACACGTTGTCATCCGCCCTTTAGCCTATTGTCGAGAATCGGACATTGCGCGTTATGCCAAAGCCATGGCATTCCCCATTATTCCTTGCAATTTGTGTGGTTCTCAGGAAAATCTGGAACGCGTACGTGTGGGCAATCTGTTGCGGGAGTGGGAAAAGCGTTTCCCTGGACGAATCGAAAACATGTCGCGCGCTTTGGGGAATGTTAAGCCCAGTCACTTAATGGACCGAGACCTGTTTGACTTTATCGCTTTAAACAGCACAAGGGATGCGGAATTGGCTGAGTCGAAGCCCGATGCCAAGTCTACGCCACCCTTCGACGCACAACATATTGATGTACACAATATTGATGAGTAAAAAATAATGTTGATGTGTAAAAAATAATGTGCACGTGAGGCTGGAGAGCCGAGCCGCTTAGACGGCAGCGGCTCCTAATAACAGCGCGGCGCAAATGGCCAGAGTCAGTAAACCGCTGGGATCTTTGACAAACAGGACAATGGGTTCGCATTGCAACTCTCCTCGATTCGTCTTAATCCACAAACGTGTGATCCAGAATAACAGGGCTGGACACAGAAACCACAGTACTTCGGGTGCGGCGTAAAAAGCGTGTGCTTCTGGGCTAGCAATGTAGGAGGCGAGGATAAAAACTGCTAAGTAGCCACTGCACGTACCACATTGGGATAAAACGAAGCGATCTTCAGTATGGTAGTCACGATGACGAACTGGATCTTTCTGACCTAATTCGAGGCGGTTTAGTTCGCTGACACGGTGTGCCAGCACAAAGCTGAGAAAGAAAAAGCCACAAAATCCCAGTAACCAAAATGAGAGAGGTAAGCCGAGGGCATGCGCGCCTGCAACCACGCGCAAGGCATACTGCGTGGCCAGTACCATGACGTCTAGACAAGCAATGAGCTTCAGTTTCAGCGAGTAAAATAAGGTGAGTGTGAAATAACCCGCCATGGTCCAAGCAAATGCACTGGGCAGAAGCAAACTGATGATAACGCTGATGCTGAACATTATCCCCATGAGGGTGACGCCGGTGCGTAAGCAGAGTGTGCCACTGGCAAAGGGACGCTTACGTTTTTCTTTATCTCTGCGGTCTGAATCCAAGTCGCACAAATCATTAAACAAATAGGTTGTCGAAGCCAAACAAGAAAAAGCGATGAATGCCAAGAGGCTGCTTAAAAAGTTTCCGTCTAGAAATAATGATTGACTGGTAATGGCGGGTAAAAAAACTAAAATGTTTCTGGACCACAAAGGTGCGCGGCACGCCTTGAGGAGTAAGCGTAGGGAGGTCTCTTGAGCGTGAAAGACCTGATGAAAATTAATAAATGAAAGTTTGTGAATCAATTTCGGAGTGGCGTTGGCAAACAAAGCACGACGACAGACTTGCCAGACATATTGATCCTTAATTTCGTTACCGATGTAATCGAAGCCGCCTTTCCCAAAGCGTTCAACCAACGCGCGAGCCTTGTTGCGACCGGTTAAATTACATTCTTCTGTGGTGGCGAGTACTTCGTTAAATAAGCCAAGGTGATCGGCAATGCTTCGTGCATACAGTTGGTAGCTGCCCGTCACCAACAGAATGGTGCGACCGGATGCTTTCTTTTCTCGCACGAAGTTTAACACGCTTTTATTAATGGGGATTGACGCATAGTCTAAACGCACAAATCGCGCCAATTGGCTTTTGAAATACCCCAGGCCTTTGCGCAACCAAAATGGAAACAGTAGGATGATCCAGGGGCGAATTTTGATTGCTTTGAGTGCGCTCTCGATGGATAAATCAGAGTGGATCAGCGTGCCATCCAAATCAACACACAGAGGGATGGGATCCACCGTCAGGGTGTAGTCTTTATGGGTTTCTGACGCATCGTTTGTGGTGTCAGTGTCAGAGTCTTCAGAATCAGTGTGGGAGAGCGCTGAACTGAGTTCTGGCAGCGTCTCTGGTTTTGCTTCGTTCGTTTCGCTTGTGTTGGGTTTGGCGTTATCGTCTTGGGGTGTGTCACTCATCATCTAAAAGGCCTGCTGTGTTATCGTGGCGCACATGCGATCAAACATTGGACTGATAGCGGTGTATCATACCGTTTTATTTGACTGTGGCCAATGACTTATTGTACGCCCACGTTTTGTACGCCCACGTTGCAGGCTAAGCTTGCATACCTGGGTTGAATGCCCGGATACCTGGCTAGGCTTGAATTTAGGTGCTCAAAACTTAAATTTCGGTTTTCAATATAATCAAAAACAAAAGGGTGGCTTCGGAAGTCCACCCAGTAAGGCTACCAGACGAGCGGGAGAACCGGGAAACAGAGTTTGAACATATATACTGTTTCCTTTTTCGGTGCCGTAGTGTTCACGAACCAATTTGACCAGGGCGCGATTGGTGAGGTGTAGCGTGTGCTCCAGGTAAAATTCGCGCGCCAGTTCAATCAACGCTAGGTGTTCGGGTGTCAGTGTAATCTGGTTCTCGCGCGCACGCATTGCCGCAAATAAAGGCGTCCACGTTAATGGCGTTTGCAAAAAACCATCTGCATCGGTTTGGTCGCAAGGGTCGCTCAAGGGGGTGAGCGTGTTGTGGTCATGGTGTATGAGTCGATCTACTTTAGGTTCCACTTCAGGTTCCACTTTATGTTCCACTATTGAGCCTTCGTTCGCTGTCATTTTATCAAATTTACCAACTGATGCTGCGGTCACAGTTCAAGCAGAGTGTAACAAATTGCGCGTAATTAATTGGTTCAATGTGGGTAAAACTTGGGTTTATCATTGCTGATTTATCTATCAAATGGTCTGCGCCATTTGACTGTCCCGTTTGAAGCGGTCCCGTTTGAAGCGCTTGGGGTTCCAGGAGCTCGGGATCGAGCAGGTAGTACCAGGCGCAATGAACCCCAATGCTGGATGGAGATGTTTGAGGTGAGCTGCTTTGTGGGTTGTGTGGCGGATTGGGCTCATATTTGTTATGTAAATTTATGAGATGCACAGCTGATTCGATCAGGAGTATGTGATGAGTGATGTTGCTGTTCTTGTTGATGGCAGAGCGTGTGTGGCGTTGGAATGCATCGAGCGCATCGGCATCATTGATGATGTGTAAAAGTGTGTGGGACAACGTTTACCTCGTTTTGACTGAGTGATGATCGCCTGGTACTGGGATGCTGTAAGGCTGATTAAAATATGAGCGTATGATGCGGTGGGGCGATCAAACGATTTAGTGCTAAAGAGGTGAGTACTTGTATATGCTCGATGTGCATATCGTCCAGTGTCCTATTCTGCTGATCTAGACTGTTTTCGCAGATCCAAATGGGAGCGAGATCAAAAAGTGGTAATTGGGACAATAAAGCACGGATGTGTGAGGCGTTGTCACACACAGATAACCCATTTTCCATAAAAAAATCAATTCCTTGATCGGACACCACCAGGTGTGCTTTGTGACCAAATGCGGCGGCGGCTATGCCAAAATCAAGCGCTTGTTTTAGGGCCATTGGCGTCTCATGTCCACTGCGCAAGAGCACGCAAAACATTGTTGTGCTCGAATCAAGTGCGCTCGAATCAAGTGGAGGCGTGGGCGTCGTGGGAGGGGATGAGAGGGAGCTCATGGCGGCTTCACTCACTTAGGGTTGAAAAATAATGACGCGATGCTGCTGTGCGTAAGCGTCTAATAACTGTGTGAGACTACCCAATATAAATGGTGCTTTCAAATTGGGTTCGTCAATCCCGTAGCGGTTGGCGGCGCTGGAACACAATACTAAGGGTACACACAGTTTTTCACTGAGGGCGATCCAGTGCGCTCGCTGTGTCATTTGATGCTTTGCATCGTTTTGATTGAGAGCGATGCGTACGCCAGGTCCGGGTCGTGCTGCCGCCGCTGCCACAAAACGCAAAGCGCTTGTGCAACCCGCTTGGGAGGGTGGCGATTGTACCACCACGGCGAGTGGGCGATCGATCTGAGTCATGCTGTTTGCGAGCGATCTACTTTCTGATGGTGTAGTCATGGCATGGTTTTTTCACCGACGGTGCGTTTTGATGCAAACGAGACGATTAAGTGTAACGGAATGCAGGTGCTGTTCAATAGGGAGCTTCAAAATGGGGCGTTTTGAATGAAATTTTGAATTTCTTTGGTATTGGGCAAATAAAACTATTGACTCTCGAGCTAAATTTAGTAAGATTGTTGCCCCGACGGAGGGGTGGCAGAGCGTTTTAATGCACCGGTCTTGAAAACCGGCGAGGGTTCGCGCCCTCCGAGAGTTCGAATCTCTCCCCCTCCGCCATTTAGTACATATCCGTGCAGTGGTAGCTCTTTCTTTATTGTTTTTCGTTTGTTTCTCCGATTGACACTCGTTGGCTTTGCCGTTCCTTTTGTCTTTATTTATCTTTTCCTTTATTTATTGACTTGATTAGCTGTCAGTCCATCGTTGCTTGTTGTGTTGGATTCCGTATACTGTCCGTGTTGTTGAAGTGTCAGACGCTTGGTCGTCTTGTGCGCGAATAGCGAGTATGTGCGCGAATAGCGAGTACAAGTTGAGCGCAGCTTTACTTTAGAGCTTTTTAAAGTAAAGCTCTTAAAGTAAAGCTGCTTGAGAACCCTTTTATTGCTAGCTTAGGGCTGGTATGCTGGGCTGCGGGTTTAGATGCGGGTTCCGAGTGTGATGTGATTGCACTGCGTGGCTCGGTCGTTATTGAGGCTTGATGGGCCGGGTATGAGTTGTACTGAGTTGCGTCGTGTCTTTAAAAATGAAGGAGTGACGTATTGTGATCCGGGTTCTGCTGGTGGATGACCATGAGCTGGTACGCACGGGCATCTCCCGTATGCTGGGAGACATGGACGGGATTAAGGTGATCGGACAAGCTGAAAGTGGTGAAGAAGCAGTCAGATTGTCGCGAGAGTTAGAACCCGATGTGGTGTTGATAAAATGCCGGGCATTGGCGGCTTTGAAGCGACGCGTAAAATTACGCGTCAGCAGCCGGATGTCAAGGTCATTATTGTCACGGTATGCGAGGAAGAGCCTTTTCCGTCGAAGCTGATGGACGCCGGGGCAGCAGGCTATATCACGAAAGGGGCGCCGCTTGAAGAGGTGGTTCGCGCCATCAAAACAGCGAAACTGGGGCAGCGTTACATCAGTTTGGACATCGCGCAGCATTTAGCGCTACGGCGCTTTGATCCCGAGTCGGGTTCACCGTTTGATCAACTTTCTGAGCGTGAACTCCAAATTGCCATGATGATCGTAAATTGCCACAAAGTAGCGGAAATCTCAGATCGATTGTTTCTAAGTCCAAAAACCGTCAATTCTTATCGTTACAGATTGTTTGAAAAGCTGGGGATTCACAGCGATGTGGAACTGGTCTTGCTGGCCGTTCGTCATGGGATGGTGAATCAGGAAGTGCTTTCTTGAGTGTTATATTTGTATTTTGATCGTGTATTTAGATCACACTGCCTATTTGGTAATCTTTTTTGGTGATCTCTTTTGGTCAGTTTTTTTATAAGCTCTGTGATAGATTAGTTTTGCAAGCCGTTGCCTCTTCCTCGTTTCTGGCGCTGGCTAGTCTCTGGCTCTGGAGTAGACGGGGTGAGCGACAATTTGGAAGATAAAATCCGCTTGTTGCCGCTGAAGCCGGGCGTATATCGAATGTATGATGCGTCGGGCGCGTTGCTGTACGTAGGAAAAGCTCGGCAATTACGACGTCGTGTGGCGCAATATTTTATCGGCTCGAGTGATTCGGCTAAAACAGCGGTGATGGTCAATCGCGTTCGCGATGTGCAAACAACCGTGACCCACACCGAAGCGGAAGCATTACTGCTTGAGCAGACTCTGATAAAGCAGCATCGTCCTCCTTTCAATATCCTCCTGAAAGACGATAAATCTTATCCCTATCTTCGTTTTGACTTGGAGCATGATTTTCCGCGTGTCTCCGTATATCGTGCGAAGCATTTAAAAGCAGGGCCAAGGTATTATGGCCCTTTTGTCAGCGGAAGCGCTGTGCGCGATGCGCTCAATTTTTTGCAAAAACAGTATCAGATTCGTCAGTGTGAAGACGTCTTTTTTCGACATCGATCACGTCCCTGCTTACAGCATCAAATTGGACGATGCAGTGCGCCTTGTGTGGGGCAGATCAGTCGTGAGGCGTATCGTGCTTTGGTGGAACGTTGTCGCGATTTCTTAGAAGGCCGCCAGCCAGAACTGATTGAGGCTCTGGTGCAAGAAATGGAAACCGCTTCGGCTCATTTGGATTTTGAGCGGGCGGCGCTGTTTCGAGATCAAATCGTTGCGCTGCGTGCAGTACAGGCTCGTCAGCACGTGAAAGGACAGCACGGAGATGTGGACGCGGTTGCGGTGTCTGTCGGGAAAGGGCTTGCGAGTGTCAATGTGTTGCATGTACGGGATGGTTCGGTGGTTGGGCATCAACATTTCTTAGTGGATTCACCGATCGATGTAGCGATGGAGGAGTTGGACAGCTCTCAGGTTCTCGATCACGATTCATATGTGATGATGCAAGTGCTGGATGTTTTTCTGCCACAGTTTTATTTAAATGAACGACGAACCGCTACTGTTCCGAGCGAAATTGTTTTGCCGGTAGCGGTGTCGAGCCGCATTGCATTAGAGGAAGCGTTAAGAGCGCGTTTGGGGCGTGTGATTCGCCTCGTGAGTAGTGTGCGCACGGAAAAGGCTGCTTGGTTGCGATTGTCGACCCTAAATGCCTCTGAGTATCTGCTCAGTCATGCGTCGAGTAAAGAAACGCAGTTGAAGCGTTTTCTAGCGTTGCAAAATGACTTGTCTTTAACGGAGACACCTGAGCGCTTGGAGTGTTTTGATATCAGTCACACTGGAGGAGAGGGTACCGTTGCCAGTTGTGTAGTTTTTGATCAAAATGGTCCGAAAAACAGTGATTATCGTCGATTTAATATTGAAAACATAACAGGTGGAGATGATTATGCCGCAATGGAACAGGCGGTGATGCGGCGATATCGGCGTTTGAGAAAAGAGGAAGCGCGATTGCCAGACATCATCATCATTGATGGTGGTCCCGGGCAAATTAACCGAGCTCGAGAGGTGCTTGATGAACTGCAGGTGACAGAAGTGGTGTTGTTATCCGTGGCGAAGGGGGCCTCGCGTAAATTTGGTCGTGAAACCTTCTATGAGTCCACGCCGACTGGTTTGCTTGAGCGCACTCTATCACCACCGGCTTTTGGCTTAGTTGCCCACATACGAGACGAAGCGCATCGTTTTGCGATCTCTGGACATCGAGCACGGCGAAATAAAAAGCGTATACAATCTCCGTTGGAGGGCATTGAGGGGGTAGGACCCAAGCGGCGTCGCTTACTGTTGACTCATTTTGGTGGCATTAAGGGGGTACGGTCTGCTTCTGTTGAAGATTTGATCAAATTGCCAGGCATCAATCGTAAGTTGGCGGAGGGCATCGTTGAGGCGCTGAAAGCCCAATAGTTGATAAATAGATAAGCTAATTGAGCGTATCTTGGCGCTAACTTCAAAAAAGAAGGTTATATTTAAGCTACGGGGTCGACAAGTCGCTTAAATTGAGTAACAGTTGGTAGCATTTGATACTAGATTCACCTCATTGTGTCAGCATTCGAGTAGAGGAGGGAAGGTGACTTCATCTCAAAGAACAACAATATTAAATATACCAAACTTGGTTACAGTGATCCGTATACTGATGATCCCCGTTTTTGTCTTATTTGCCTCATTTGCTGAGAATTGGGCATACATTGTGATGGCTTTGGTTTTTTCTGTGGCGGCGATGACGGATTGGTTGGATGGTTATTTGGCGCGGCGGCTGGATCAATCGTCTCGATTAGGGGCTTTTCTCGATCCGGTCGCGGATAAGTTGATTGTGGTAGTGGCATTACTTTTGTTGGTGCACAAGCACAACAGTTTTTGGTTAACGTTACCGGTTGTCGTCATCACGATGCGCGAGATCCTGATCTCGGCGTTACGGGAGTGGATGGCCGAGATGGGGAAGCGCACCAGTGTAGCTGTTTCCTATTTGGGTAAAGTGAAAACGACCGTTCAAATGATTTCGATTATTTTGCTGCTTGTAGCACCTGTCGACATACAGCATAAATTGACGATATTTGGTTATATGATGCTTTATGTGGCTGCAGCACTGACGGTGTGGAGTATGATGATGTATTTGATGGCGGCGTGGCCCGTGTTGAAAGCGGGTGAATTGCTTGTCAATCATCAGACGGAACTGCCGCCGTCGCAGGATTATGATCCGTGGAAGGGGGTCGTGCGTCCAGATGAGCGCGCGCGCTAGCTGCGCATGCGGCTATCACAAAGTCAGCTTAAAATAAGCATACATATGAGCATTAAATGCTCTATTTTATTAATTAATGGCAAAGTGCTTGACAGCGGTACGTCAATTTATATATAGTTCGCGGCCTAGATTGCTTGGTGCTTTATTTCTAGCACTGTATTCGTAAATTGGTTTACGCAGGATTTAAAAGGTATTCCATTACGGTATATACTGCTTAACTACATGTGTAAACTAAGGCGATCAGAGGTACGAAAGAGTTAGAAAAATGCGGGAATAGCTCAGTTGGTAGAGCACAACCTTGCCAAGGTTGGGGTCGCGAGTTCGAGTCTCGTTTCCCGCTCCAAATCTCCTTACGATCTTTTCAATGGCTTTTTATTGGCTTATCGTTCCTATCTCTACCTTTTCTTAGCATCGATTTGGTGTGTGGCGCAAGGGTTTGAAAGGAGATGTATACCTTATTGTAGGCGGGATGGCAGAGTGGTCATGCAGCGGATTGCAAATCCGTGGACGCCGGTTCGATTCCGACTCCCGCCTCCATTTGCAGCAGTACAATCTGCCCGGGTGGCGAAATAGGTAGACGCAAGGGACTTAAAATCCCTCGGAGCTTAAACTCCGTGCCGGTTCGAGTCCGGCCCCGGGCACCACTTATCAGTCTAACCTCGTCCAATAAAGTCCATAATCGCTCTGAAAGCCCCGTAATTTCCGGGGTTGACGTCTAAGCCTGTCTTGCCGAGTTTATTCTATCCTAAATAAATGCTGATACCGTTGCTGGTATTGCGGGTTCAATTTGGGGTGATACCAGCAAATGAGCGAGCGTAAGCAATCTACGGGCTAGCAACGCCAGAAACTCACTGACGCCATGGTGCGCACAAAGCCCTCGCCAAGGAAAAGGACTATTGGTTGGACGAGGGCGCTGCACTGCGCCTATTGGCTACCCGGTTTTTTGCAAGCGCTGGACAGCTACGATGGCCGAGGCCGCAAGCTCACTAAATATGCCATCCAGTTGCTGGTTTACACTTTCATTCGGCCCGGCGAATTGCACGGCGCACGCTGGGAAGAAATCAGTTTTGAAGAAAAGCTCTGGCGCATTCCCGCTCACAGGATGAAGATGAAAACCGAACACCTGGTTCCGCTCTTCAGCCAAGCCATTGAACTACTCGAACAACTCCAAGGTATCACCGGGCGTTATCCACTCATCTTTTCCTCGGGAAAAAGCCGCGAAGATTGCATGAGCGATAACACCATGCGCCGTGCGATTTTCAAACTCGGCTACGACGGCAAACGAGCCCGGCAAAAACAAATGCACGCCCCACGGCTTTCGCGCCAATGCCACAAGCATACTGAACGAAGCGGGATTCAACCCCGATGCCGTCGAAAGGCAAATGGCCCACATGGAATGCAACAAGGTTCGAGCAGCCTACATTCACCACGCCCGCTACCTGGATGAGCGCCGGGAGATGATGAAATGGTGAGCAGACTTCTTAGATCAATCCAAGAATAGCGGGAGCTAGTGGCTCTCAAGGAATCTCACAGTACATTCTCAAGGTTTTTTGTTGTTATCTATAAGGCATTGATTTGATTATATTTATATGTTTGATATTTTGTAGTTTGTGTCGTATATTTGCATGTACTAACTGTCGTATTTTTGTGAGATAAGCATGTCCGCCAAGTCATTGAAAAGTAAGGTTAAATACAGAATTGGCCGCGCGCGAGGCTCGGTGTTCACGCCGAAAGACTTCCTTGATCTGTCCGATCGGGACCAGGTTGGGCGTGTGTTGCGCCAAATGGTCTCTGCAGGTGAGCTAATTAAGTTTGGCCAGGGCTTGTATGCAAAATCGAAGCAATCCAAGCTAACTGGAAAGATCATTCCTGTTAAGCCTTTGCCTGAGCTGGCGAAAGAAGCGCTCACAGAAAAACTAAAGGTAAAAGTGGTGCCTGCGAGTGAAACGGAAGCATACAACTCAGGCAAATCAACACAAATTCCTACAGGGCGAGTTATTGCTGTTAAGGGTCGCGTATCCCGCAAAATGGCTTTTGATGGTAAATCAATCAAGTACCAATATGTCTCTTGATGCAGACACGCTCAATGAAATTGCCTCCGAGCTTGGCGTAGAGGTATCGTTTATTGAAAAAAAGACTGGTTCGCCTGCCAAGCGCTCAAAGCGATCTCTTCCATCGAAAATGAAAACTTTACGATTATTTTCTCAGGCGGAACATCGCTGTCAAAAGCCCATGACTTAATCCAACGCTTTTCGGAGGACCTGGATTTTAGGTGCCTCTACACCAACACCATGTCTGGCAACCAGCAAAAGAAAGCTCGCAGTAAGCTCCGAGAACAAATTGTCGAGTCTGTGCAACAACTTGATGAACTCGAAATTAACACAGAACAAATGCAAGTTGCGAGCAACTATATTAAATTCCCTCTGCTGTATAAAAGCCTGTTCGACCAACATCAGGCTTTACGACCTCACTTAGAAATCGAATTCAGCTTTACCCAGCCTCAGTTAGAGCCAACCATCAAAAACATAACGTCGTTTGTGAACCGTCTTCTCGGTGAGGAAAGTGAAACAAGCATCCCATGCTTACCACCAATAGAAATTGCCGCCGATAAACTAAGCGCACTATGCTGGAGAGTATTAAAACGCGATAGAAGCAACGAGGATGATGATCCAACATTGGTTCGTCATCTCCATGACTTATGTGCGCTTAATAATGAAATTGCCGGCGATATTGAACGGTTTTATTTACTATTCAAAGCGAGTCACGATACCGACCAGGGCAGTACTGCAAGGCAAACCGGTATGCAGGCTTTAGAAGCCGTAGGAAATATAGTTGAAAAATTAAAATCAGATTGTCTATACAAAAAAGAATATGAGCAATTTGTAGAATCAATGTCGTATGCGACAGATGATGAACAAATTGGTTTTAGCTTAGCAATCGAAAAACTGTCTCAGCTATACGGGCGTCTTAAGGCGATATCATAAACTGCAGCAAACAAAAGACTATTCGAAGAGCGTTTTTTTCAGTAGCTGAAATTGTTCATTGTCTTCGGGCCAATCTTCAGTTTTAGATTTAATCAGCTCTGTTGCATGTGCCACTTTATTGGATGAAAGCTGGAAGAGTGAGTTTAGGGGCTTTGTAGATCGTGTTGTGAAAGGTTCTCTTGAGGCTGCTAAAATACGAGATGAAAAACTTATTTCTGGCGCTCAGTTTTTGGTAAAATCCCTTTTTACTTATCTCAGAGTTTCCTCAACGGCCATTTCTGCAAGCTCAACAACGGTGCATATAGATTATCACGTGTTAGCTAAAGGATTTTCGGATATCGATCTCATTGTAAAAAGTCAAAAAATATCTTCTGAGCTGCCTGTTGTTGCGGCAGTCAATGCATACCGAAATAAGCAATATACAGCTGCGCCATTAATAGACCGGGTTCTGTCGCAAAGTTGAAGGTAGAATGGTATGATCATTGGCCATTCAGTCGATTACCGACACCAGAGAGAAAATAATGATCCGCTTCAAATGAAGGCACTTTCCAAAGGACATTCTGTTAACCTGTGTTCGCTGGTGCTTGGCTTACCAATTGAGCTACTGTGACATTGAAGAAATGATGGCGGAACGTGGTACACAAGTGAATCACAGCACCATACAGCGCTGGGTCGATCAATACGCTCCTCATTCACGAAGAAATGGAAGCGACCTACGGGATCCCGCTGGCGTATGGATGAAACCTACATCTAAGTTAAAGGGGAATGGAAATATCTCTATTGAGCTGTCGACAAATCTGGAAACACCATCGATTTTTTATTGATCGCAAAACGAGATAAAAAAGCGGCTCTACGCTTTTTTAAGAAGGCCATAGGCACTGCTGGAGAATCGGAATTAGTCAACATTGACAAAAGTGGTGCTAACACCGCAGCGCTAGAAGAATTAAATAAATCTATGGATAAGCCGATCGAAATACGGCAATGCAAATATTTGAATAATGTGATTGAGCAAGACCAT
>JARRRL010000232.1:0-4308 GCA_037380725.1 Gammaproteobacteria bacterium
TTAATGGCGATGTTCAGGTGTGCAGCGGCGTGCAAATCGATGGTTGTATAAAAGGGGCGGTGACCAGTGATAACCCCGATGTTGTGATTCGTTTGTCACAGACGGGTTCGGTATTGGGAGAAATCCGTGCGCCGAATATCATCATCAATGGGCGTGTTGATGGGAACGTTTATTCTGGCGCTCATTTGGAGCTGGCTGAGAATGCCGTTGTACATGGCGATGTGCGTTACAATTTAATGGAAATGAAAGTGGGTGCGCGCATCAATGGCATACTGACCCATGATGACGGTTGTACTGTTACCGAAGACCAGCCAAACGATGTAGATATAACTGCGCTTAGTCTGAAGTCACTTGCGGACAAATGGCCATCAGAAGGCGCCTGTTTAAACGATCAATCTCGCTAGGCGCAGTGACTTGATTTGCGATTGACTTTTGGTGTTTCACTTTTGGTGTTACATTGGGCCTTGAACGCGTCAAATCGCGCGTATTTAATCGAGCGTGATCACTGAGATAACGATAATCTGAGATAAGTGGACGTATGAGCGATATGGGGTTAACGCCTGAAGCGGTTCGGCGCGTTAAAGCGCTTCGAGCGGCGGAAGGCAATGAATTGCTTGGTTTGCGGCTTTATATTACAGGTGGAGGGTGTTCGGGTTTTTCTTACGGGTTTACTTTTGATGAAACGACCCGAGAGGATGATACGGTTGTAGAGCGTGATGGCGTCAAACTGCTCGTGGATGCCTTGAGTATTCAGTATCTTATGGGGGCTGAAGTGGATTATACGGAAGGTCTTCAAGGTGCGCGATTTGTGGTGAATAATCCCAATGCGACCACGACCTGCGGTTGTGGAGCGTCGTTTTCCGCCTGACGTTTTTGTTCGATTGCTTATTTGAATGCTGAATGCTTAACCTGAGCTGTTAGCCATCAGGGAGGGATGTGGCGTCTGCCGAGCGGGCTACGGTGGTCTGGAGTAGCTTGTCGATTTGGGCTAGGCGTGTTCGTGCGGTTTTTTCAAATGAAGCCCGGTAAGCTTTGGATACGGGGGCGGCATTCGGGAATTTCACCGTCAAGGGATTTTTGTGAACGTTGTTGACGCGGAATTCGTAATGCAGATGGGGGCCCGTAGCCAGTCCTGAACTGCCTATAAACCCAATAACCTGGCTTTGACGCACCCGGTCACCCACACTGATTTGTTTGGCAAATCCCTGCAAGTGTGCGTACAGTGTGCTGTACTTTTGGCCGTGTTGTAGAATCACCACGCGACCGTAGCCCCCTTTTCGACCTTTAAAAATGACCTTACCGTCACCAGTGGCTTTCACCGGTGTTCCGCGTTTAGCGGCGTAGTCAACGCCTTTGTGTGCGCGGATGGTGTGTAGCACGGGGTGTTTGCGTTGCAGGTTAAAGTGAGAGGAAATCCGTGCAAAGTCCACGGGGGAGCGTAAAAAAGCTTTACGGACGTTATTGCCTTCGGGCGTATAGTAACTGGTTTTACCACTTGGATCGGTGAAGGCGATCGCGGTGATGGGTTTGGAACGGTTAACAAAACGAGCGGTCAATATGCGACCGGGTTCGATGGTGCCGTCGTCAAGATGATTGCGCTCGTAGACCACCTGAAACGAGTCATTTTCTCGAATGTCTTGGGTAAAATCCAAGTCCCAAGCGAAGATATCCGCAAACTGCAGGATAGTTTTGTCGCTCAAACCGGCTTTTTTCGCGGCCAGATAAAAAGCACCTTCAATGTGGCCTTCGGCGAATGCGGTTTCAATGCTCACGGTGCGAGATTGCTCACGGATGCTGAAATCGCCATCTTCATTGCGTGAGATAATCACTTTTGTTAATCGATCTTTGTCAAACGCGAAAGAAACCAGCGCATTGCTGTCTGGTTCGACAGTAAAATCAATTGTTTGGCCTGGATAAATGTATTTCAAGGGCGAGGCCGGGTCGTCGTAGGTGGCAATAATTTTGTTTAAGGTGGCATGGGAAAGGCCAAGGCGGGCGAAAATTTTAAAAAGACTGTCGCCCGATTGGACAGTCGATTGTATCAGCATGGGTGTGTTGATTGGAGCGTTGGGTGCCGAGTGCTCGATGGCTGGGGCTTCGAGTTTGTATTTTTCAGGAGGGGGTGGGTTATGAGCGATCGTTACGCTCTCGTGTTTTTCTAATGGCGAAGATTGACGTTTAATGGTTTGTCGTGCAGGACTACCATCGGTGTGCATATATACAAATTCGATGTTCTGAGAGGGTGGCGCTGCAGCTGGTGATGCCAGGGAGTCGTTGGAATCAGGCAGTAATAAGTATGCTGCAAAAAGTAAACAAGCAATCCCAAGCGCAAGTACCCAATGTACGGTGGGCTTTTGGGGGAGCCGGTTGAGCATATTGCCCGTGCTGCTTGTGAAGTGCGTATTGCCGATTCCCATAGGCTTTAGAACTGTGCTCCATGATCAAAGGTGTTGTGTCCAGTCAAAAGGGCATCATTATATCTCATTCTGCCCGGTTGTGTTTGGGTTGTATTTTGACTATTTTGCAGCATGATAGCGTCCTACTTATCTTCTATATCCCCTAGGGTCTTCTCTATTTCTCAGGGCTATAGCTGTAGGAGCAACTGCTATTGGAACAAGTACTATAGGTGTAAATATAGGATATAAATATAGGAATAGTTTGGTTATAGAAATGATAGATCATGGCGGGTATAAATTCAGGGTGCGTCCTTGCGGGGTGCGTTGGGGGCGTGAAGGGTTGGTTTTGAGTTTGTGGGGGTGTTTGTGAGCAGTGAAAATAATACGGCGATTGCGCCAGAGCTGGATATATTGTTGCGTGGCGTGGAGGAGGTGCTCGTTGAGGATGAGCTCATCAAGAAATTGAATTCTGGGCGAAAATTGAATGTGAAAGCTGGCTTTGATCCGACGGCGCCGGATTTGCACTTAGGGCATACCGTTTTATTGAATAAGTTACGAATTTTTCAGGATTTAGGGCATGAAGTTTGTTTTCTGATTGGTGATTTCACGGGCTTGATTGGTGATCCGACGGGTAAAAGTGTGACACGAAAACCGTTAACGGTTGAGCAGGTTGTTGAAAATGCTAAGACATACGAAGCACAAGTGTTTAAAGTGCTCGATCCCCAGAAAACACGAGTGGTGTTTAATTCTGAATGGATGAATCGATTGACGCCTGCTGATTTTATACGCTTGGCGTCGCACGCAACGGTTTCGCGGATGCTGGAGCGTGATGACTTTTCAAAGCGATTTCAGGCTCAGCAGCCCATTGCGATCCATGAGTTCTTATATCCGTTGATGCAAGGCTATGATTCGGTGGCGCTGGAGGCTGACATTGAGTTGGGCGGAACAGACCAAAAGTTCAACCTGTTGATGGGGCGGGCTTTGCAGCGAGATTACAATCAGACGCCTCAGGTCGTGATGACGATGCCGCTGCTGGCCGGTACGGATGGGGTGCGCAAGATGTCTAAGTCATTAGAAAACTATATAGGTATCAATGATTTGCCGGGGGAAATGTACAGTAAGCTGCTTTCCATTCCTGATCAAATCATGTGGCGCTATTTTGATCTCCTCAGTTTTAAACCTAAGTCGGAGCTTGATGCATGGCACCGTCGCGTGTCGGAAGGCGAGAACCCGCAAACGGCTAAAGCCGCACTGGCACGCGAGATCATTGCTCGGTTTCATGGCGAAGCAGCGGCAGAGTCGGCGCATCAGTCGGCGGGTAATCAGGCCAGGCTGGGCGATATACCAGAAAATGTGCCTTCAGTTGAAATATCAGCCAATGGTCAAGAAAATTTACCCATTGCTGCCGTCATGCGATTGGCCGGGTTGGTTAAGAACAGTAATGCGGCTCGTGACTTGATTGCGCGAGGAGTGGTGTATGTGGATGGCAAGCCGATTGAAATGGGTTTTGAAGTAGCGGTAGGCCATGAGCGTGTGATTCAGGCTGGCAAAAAGAAAATTGCACGTGTGACCGTGACGCTGTGATCTTTGATGTGTTTGATCTTTGATATGGGCGTAGCGATGGATGCGTCTTCATTTGGCATATAAAGGGCATTTTTTGACCAATTTTATTGATCTATTTGTGCTCTGAGCATTTTTTTGAAATTTTTTTAAAAAAATGGCTTTTAGGTGATTGACTCCATCCTCAGATTCTATATAATGCGCTCCACCTCACGGCAATACGCGAGGAGATTTTTAAAAAACAGTAGATTATGACAAGCCAAGAAAACGCAAACGTGTGGGTATCTGGCGGCGGGTCAAGAAATAAAAGCGAGACCCGAAGCTAGACCAGTTGATCATACCGTTCTACCCG
>JARRRL010000233.1:0-4259 GCA_037380725.1 Gammaproteobacteria bacterium
TCGAAGCCATGGAAACCCATGGTATCGCAAAAGGTATGTGGTTGGTGTTTAAACGTCTGTCGCGGTGTCAACCGTATTGTCAAGGCGGATATGACCCAGTGCCGGGGAAGTGAGTCAATGATAATAAATAGGTATTATTCACAGCACTGAATGGTTAAATGACTAGCAAATATCATTATTATTCCTATATCATGGCTGGCAATTGCGCTGAATTGACGTAACATAGGCGCGGCTGGCCCGCTGAACTGAAAAACGGTCAAGGCTGACTTGGTTTACCGTTGATCTCTAATTAACTTTACCCTTCCTTTTGTCATCGCTTTTATTATTGCTTTTGTTACTGCTTTTGTTAATGTTACGCGCTAAGAGGAGATTGGTCTGATGCGAATGCTGTTTAAGTCAGTATTGTTATTTTGTTTAGTAACGGTCACATCAACGGTTACCCCCGTTGTTCTGGCGACCCTTAACACGCTGACCTTGACTGGATCGAGCACCGTGGCGCCTCTGGCACTGGAAATAGCCAAACGCTACGAGAAAATGCACCCCGGTGTGCGCATTGACGTCCAAACCGGGGGATCCACCCGAGGCGTCTTGGATGTCATGTCAGGCTTGGCCGATATCGGCATGGCCTCTCGCGAGCTAAAACCATCGGAACAAGGCCTTAATGTTTACACCATTGCGTTAGACGGTATTTGCATTATTCTGCATAAATCCAATCCAGTTTCCGCGCTGAGCAATGATCAGATTATTGACATCTACACAGGAAAGATTCGCAACTGGCAAGCCGTGGGGGGCGAAGATCGCACGATCACTGTCATCAATAAAGCCGAAGGCCATTCCACCTTGGAACTTTTTTTACATCATTTCAAACTCAAAAACAGTCAAATCAAACCCGATATTATTATTGGTGATAATGAGCAAGGTATTAAAACGCTTGCCGGCAATCCCGGTGCGATTGGGTATGTGTCGATCGGAACAGCGGAATACGATGAGCAACAGGGTGTGCCAATAAAACGCTTAGCGATAGAAGGGGTCACAGCCTCTGTAGCGCAAGTACGCGCAAAGCAATTTCCCTTGATGCGACCACTGAACCTGCTCACCAAAGGCTCATCTTCTGAGCTTGCCAAGCAATTTCTCGATTTTGCACAATCGGAAGCCGTCGATGATCTGATTGAAATGCTGTATTTTGTACCGATGCATTGACGCCAAAAAACCTTTCAGTCATAGGATTCGATTGCCATGAGTATTGCAGAAACTCCTTACACTGTCGGGGAGATGAAGATCAGTCAGCCGTGCTGCGATCCGCACGTTATTCTTCAAATTCGTGATTTGGCTATTCTGTATGGAAAACAAACCGTGCTGGATCAGGTATCCTTAGATATTTACAAAGGATGCATCACGGCATTGATTGGTCCCTCCGGCTGCGGCAAAACGAGTCTCCTTTCCACAATCAATAAATTGACGGAACTGATACCGGCAGCGCAAGTGCGTGGTCACATTTTGTTTGAAGGACAGGATTTGATTCACGATACGGTGAATGTCATGGCGCTGCGCAGGCGGATTGGTATGATCTTTCAGCGACCCAACCCCTTTCCCTTATCCATTCGTCGTAATTTGGATTTGCCGCTCAAAGAGCATGGTATTCGTAAGCGCCAATTAAGAGAACACAAAATCGAAATGGCGTTACGGGATGTCGGTTTATGGCAGGAAGTGTCCGATCGCTTGGACCGTTCCGCGTTAACTTTATCGGGAGGGCAACAGCAGCGATTATGCATCGCCCGCGCACTGGTGTTGGAACCGGAAATCCTGTTAATGGATGAACCCTGCAGTGCGCTGGACCCCATTTCTTCAGCCGTGGTGGAAGATTTAATCCTTAAATTACAAGGAAAATATACCGTTGTTATCGTGACGCACAATTTGGCGCAGGCGAGGCGGGTGGCCAATTACGCCGCGTTTTTCTGGATGAAAGAGCGCGTCGGTAAACTGATTGAGTTCGGTCAAAGTCGGCATATCTTTGAAACACCATCTCACAACTTAACTGCCGCTTACATTTCTGGAGCCAAAGGGTAACAACATTATTGGCTAATATGATTGGCTAACATCATGGGGGCACACACATTCCTAGGGACCTAAAGAAACCTAACGAAAAGGTTGCTGTAACAGTCGATCCAGACGTAAATGGCGTGAATCTCGAAATTGAGAGAGGCCAATGGTCATTGCTTGATGGCCATCCTGAGGCTGTGATCGGTAGGTGCCCATTAAGCGATCCCAGCATGACAGGTTAAACCCGTAGTTCGAGTTGGTTTCCGCCGGATGCCAAGAATGGTGAATTCGATGCATATCCGGTGTCACAAACACCCAACGCAAGCAACGATCCAGTCTTGCGGGCAGCCGCACGTTCCCGTGACTGAACATGGCTGTGGCGTTCAGCAGTATTTCAAAGAGCAACACCGCAACAGCGGGCGCGCCCAGCAGCACAATGAGCCCGCTCTTGATGCCCATGGACAGCAGGATTTCCAAAGGGTGAAAACGCAGGCCGGTAGTAACATCAAAATCCAGATCGGCGTGATGCAGGCGATGCAGGCGCCACAAGACGGGTAGGGCGTGAAACAAGACGTGCTGCAACCAGATCAAAAAGTCCAATGCGATAACAGCGCATACTATTTTTATCCACGGTGCCCATTCGGAGAATGGTGTCGCGTGGAATAAGCCCCATTGATGCGTTTCCGCTGCAAGCGCTATGCCTACGGCGGCGCCTGGGAAAAATAGGCGTAAGAGCAGCGTGTTAATCAGAACGATGGCCAGATTATTAATCCAGCGGTACCTTTTATTCACGCGGAGTGTTCGCCGGGGCGCTCGAATTTCCCACAATCCCATCATCACAAAAATCCCGATAAAAGGGAGCAGGCGCCACAGGGCTTCTTGTGCCAGCCAATCATTCACAATTTTAGCCAATTATTCACGGTCGGATTTATTCAGCGTGGTGACACACGGCTTCCATATTGTTGCCATCTGGATCTAAAACAAAAGCACCGTAGTAATGTTCATGGTATGTTCGGCAACGAATTCCATTTGAATGCTGTAGCCAAGCGCAGACATCGCGTGGTCGTAAAACGTTTTGCTTGCTTCAAAATGAGTGGCGTAGGTGCTTAAATGGTCAAACATAGATAATGTCCTTGCATTAAACATTTTGTTATCCGCGATAAAAAAATGTGTTTTAAAAATATTTGATCACTCGAAACCATCATTGCCCTTTTTTCCATAAGTACGATGGAAGCGTTTTTGGGCAGCCATCAGTGATGATACTCAATCTTTAAGAATTTAACTCAGCTGCTCTTTGCGCCTTTAAAGTCGATCCGTGACAAAGAGACTTCATAAAATTTATAAAAATACCGAAGAATGAGAAAAAAACTCTGACTGACGAGTCTATCAAAAAATCTATTAATTTACATCTATTTTTTTGAGGGGCGGTCGAGATGCTGATGAAATCCGCCGGACTAGAGCCTATCATTCTGATTTAAAAGGAAAAATAGGCATGGTGATAGACCTTCCAGACCCCCCCTTGATTATTTCAACATTATTTGCTTGAAGGTTCTTCAATCCGCGAGTCATGGCATCGAAGATTCCGCGTTGTTTGGCGATTGGAGAAAAGCGCGCGTTCCAGTGCGCGGTCGTCCATATCTTCCGTTAACGGCCATGATGTCAAATTGGCTTCCTTTGCCTGGTTTAGGTAGAGTGGAACCGTACGTGTCCATACCTGGGTTTTTGTCAAAACGGCCCTGTAAATGAGAACCATTAAAGTGCGTTTCTCTAATAGGTGAGTGGGCTATTGTGAATCGGTGCATTTTTATGAAATTTTTTGGTTTTGGGGATATTGGTGTCGGTGTTGATCGATACAAAATATGTATATATAATAATGTCATTATATATCTAAATGGTGTTTTCTATGCGTACCTTCGTCGATTTGCCCG
Source organism: Gammaproteobacteria bacterium (assembly GCA_037380725.1). GTDB lineage: Bacteria > Pseudomonadota > Gammaproteobacteria > Pseudomonadales > JANQJO01 > JARRRL01. The sequence goes on from JARRRL010000233.1 coordinate 3,969, forward strand.
AAGACCAAATTGCCGCCCTTAAACAGTTGAGCAAACAATCCAATCTGTCCCGAGCAGAACTCCTGCGACTGGCGGTTGGCGAATATCTGCAAAATCACCGTGCTGACGGCGCAGACGATGCATTCGGTATTTGGCGAGGCCAGATGACAGATGGTCTGGAGTACCAGCGCCAGTTACGAGAGGAGTGGTCGGAGTGAAGGCACTGCTGGACACTAATATCCTAATCGATTACCTCAATGGCATAGACGCAGCTCGCACTGAAATTAATCGTTACACGATGCCCTGCATAAG
>JARRRL010000234.1:0-4238 GCA_037380725.1 Gammaproteobacteria bacterium
TTACCGTATCCTCATCAAACCAGAGAGATATACTTCCCCTTGCCACTAGACTCTGGTTATACTCATCCCAGTTGCAGACGTGATGCTTTGACTTCTTATTCACCTTAAAACTCCCTTGTCTCGTTAGGTCTGGTAACCAACAAGATAAGGATGTTTTTGTGAAATTTCAATTGGTTACGGCATCATTCTGCAACTTCTCTCCGTCCAACAAGGCCGTTTGGAATTAAACTCGACAAAGTTAAATTTCCGCTTATACCATCTTGAGTAGCTTTTTTCGCAGTAGTTGCTGTATCTGCTCAAATTCCTGAAAGTCGCTTTCCCACAAAAAATGCTGAGCACTCCAAAGAGACTTAGCACGAATAACATCTGCGGTCGGTTTATACTGGACATTGAGCGCAAAATCGATTCTACTACTCCTTCCATGAGCAACAACCCTGGCCTATTTCTGTTTTCGTCGACCGAATTATCTCAGATAGTTGCTCACGGATTGTACTGTTTTCTGCTCCAAAACTGTCCGAACTATTGATTTTGAATAAAGCCACATAACTAAGCTGTCAATTTAACGTGTTTACGCTGCGCTTCAGCACGCAAATTACAGTGGCGTTAGGTGTAAATAAAAAAGGAGCTGCCATGTCCAAATACATGCAACTTAGGAAATTTAAGAAAGACGAACTTGTTTTTAATGCTGACGAAACAAAAATCATCCTAAAGTTTATTTTTGGATCGCCAGACACCGACCTAATAGAATCAATGACGATTACGGACCCTGTCAGGGAGTTCGCGCAGGGACTTTTAGTTGAGGCAATTGACGCGTCCTATGCTATTGGATTTGTCGAAGCAATATTCAGAAGCACTGCCAATCCCAGTAAAGGCGCGATCAAAATATTAAAATCATTTGGAAAAAAGGCTGCAAGACATTGGTTTAAGCACGCGAACGTACATGATCTACAAAACGTGAAGGTCTATGATTTTGTTCGTAATGAAATAGCAAGGCGCTTTCGTAATCCTTTAAGAATCCTTGCAAGTACCGCTTCGTTAGAAAAGCAGCCAGGTACATTTTTATCCTATAACAAGCCATCTGGCGGAATGTTGAAGGCTTGGGGGTAAACAATGAAACTAAAAGCCATCGGGGTTGTTGCTTTATTGTCATTGGTATCCCTAATAGGGTTGGTCAGTTATGATGTTTCTAGGATGGATACAGAAACTATTGTACTTTGCTCGTCAAATGAAGGAGGGATATTAATTCCAAGCAAAGTCTGCAAATATTATCTATTCAATTACCGAGACATCAAAAAAGATGTTAGTGAGCTGTCAGATGGTGCTGGCCTGAGTTATATCCTAAATGGAGCTAACGATACGAAATATGAAATTGCCGAATATTTCATATCAAACGGCCTAGACGTAAATGGGATAAATAATTATGGCGACTACAATCTCACTCCCATCTACGGTGCTATTTTACTCAATGACGTTAAAATGGCTAAATTTTTAATGCGTAATGGTGCAGATCTTAACATAGAGCCACCTTCCACTAAAATGTCTGCTCTAGAATTTTGTCGGCTCCTTCAAGAAAAAGACTCTTCTGTGGATAGAGGTGAGATGTTAAAGGTATTATCGAATAAGTAATCGCATAACCATGCGCTGCACTCGGACAGTCAAAAGCTGAGCCGCTCGTTCCTCGTGACACAGCTTTTGACTGCCGGTGAGCTTGGCGTTAATGTGCCAAGGAGAATTCAATGCCAAGTGTACTAATTGAAGTTAGAAAAGAATATCCAATGGAAATAGAAAAAGCCTTGATGGAGGCAGTTCATTCTGCATTAAGGTCTTCTTTCAAAATTATGCCGGGTGATAGAAACGTTCGGTTACTTGTTCACGAACCTCACAGGTTTGATTGCCCGCCGGATCGTGAAGCCCCTGAATTTTACACACACATCAGTATTGATTGTTTTGCTGGCCGTAGCGTTGATGCGAAAAGAGCACTCTATAAAAGCATCGTCAAAAACCTCGAGCCTTTTGGTATTCCTAATAATCATGTGAAAATTATGCTTCGTGAAATTACAGCAGAAAACTGGGGCATTAGAGGAGGTCAAGCCGCTTGTGATGTTGATCTAGGTTTTGAGGTCAACGTGTAATGCACATTAACAAGCACATCAAATTCGCTCCCTACGGTCGCCGGACGCTCGCAAGCTCGCGCCGTTTATATATATGCAAGGAAATAATATGACTCAAGAAGAATACGAAAAGAATTGGAAAGAACGAGGATACTCGTTTGGTGTTGGTTTTGTCACATTAGAACAAGGCGTTGATGAGGCTAGTCATGATGATAAAGATGAATTGGTTGTAGTCGTCAATGGCAAACTAGAATTCGTAATTGATGACAATAAATTTATTGCAGAATGTGACAAAGAAGTCTTTATTCCAGCAAAATCAATACATAGCATAAAAAACATTGGTACAGGCGATTCCAAAATATTTTATGGCTATAAAACAACAAGCATATAGCAAAGCAAAGCATGCATGGACCTGCGGCACTTCGCGTCTTGGCCCATGTTGGCGGCGTTATGCACAAGAAGAATGAGGTATAGATGATTATTCAACGTGCGTTAAAGGAAAATGCTACCGACCTTGCGTTTCTTATCAACCTGGCCGGTGAAGGCATCCCACGGTATCTTTGGAGTGAAATGGCTGAGGACGGTCAAGACCCGATGGAGGTGGGGCGTTCACGAGCATCAAGAGAGGAAGGTGGTTTCAGTTACACAAACGCGAGAGTAATTGTAGAAGCAGGTAGCCTGCAAGGTATGATTGTCTCCTACCAACAGCCAGATCCATATCCGGTGGATGATATTGATGAGTACCCAGAGATTGTAAAACCATTAGTGCTATTAGAAGCTAAAGCACCCGGTAGCTGGTACATAAATGCAATTGCCACTTTTGAAGAGTTTCGGGGTAAAGGGGTTGCTCAAAAATTATTAAAAGAAGCAGAAGAGCAGGCAACTTCTTTAGGCCTTCAGGAAATGAGCCTTATTGTGGCATCTGAGAATGATCGTGCGAAAAGCCTCTACGAACATATTGGTTACGAGGTCGTAGCGTCATTGCCGGTAGTTGCTTATCCTGGATGTCTACATGGCGGTGAGTGGCTGCTTATGGTTAAGCGGTTAAAAAATGCATAACCAGCACAAGCAACTGGACCAGCTTTCAGCTGGCCGCTGTTGAGGGTGTTAAGCCTTTCTTCTAGCGATAAATTGAACAACTGAGGCCATTCCTGAATGCCCCTCCCCCTCGGAAACCTCCCGTTCTACTTCACGCAGAAGCACAGGCTCTAGGTTGGTAAATTCCTGATTGAGTTTATCAACCGTCATGAGCATATCCGCATCTTTCGGGCCGCCCGTATCGCGCGACAGCTGACTTTCCGAGTACGCCTCAAGGATGATGATTCCGCCTGGTTTAAGCGACCGTTCTATGAGCGGATACAACCTGTTTCGAACTGCACTTGGAAGATGCGCGTAAATTGAGACCACGGAACCGAATTGGTTTTCTTCCGGTTCGTAAATTGCCAAGTCAGCAAGTACAGTCCTGATTTCCACGCCGTGAGATTTAGCTAAAGATTTTGCCTTTTCCAGTGCAACTAGCGATATATCGACGCCGAGGACGTCTAAACCATGGGATGCCAAAAAAACAGCGTTGCGTCCTTCACCTTACGACAGGGAGAGCACCGGCCCTGTAAGAAGATTGTAATGCTCCGCCATAAATGAATTAGGCTGTGTGCCGTATAGATAATTGGTGCCAGAGTAGCGCTTGTTCCAGAATGATTTGTCATACATGATAGTTCTCCAGGTGCTTTAGCTCTTAGTTGGTTTGCTGCGATTCTGATGTCTAGACGGGCCCTGAATGTGAGTGAATCCGATTCACTTGCTTGGAACGCTTGCGTTTTTTCTACGCGTCTTGATTTGGGTGTGGTGCCAGTGTACAACTTAAACATTCTTTCGCTGACACCCAAAATCATGACTGTCCCGTTCGTCACTTGGCGCTTCTTGTTGATAGCAAGGCATTTTGATTTAATGAGACGACCTACGTGGTAGCATCGCTTGTGCATACTTGCCGTTTGATAAATTTGACCGTTTTTGCCAATCAAAAAATGCCGCCATTACCGCCTGCCTTGTATCCGTTAAAGGTATGCTGAACAGTCGGCGCATCCGTTTGATGGACAACAATGGCATGGATACTCGCAAGCGGGCCAT
>JARRRL010000235.1:0-9587 GCA_037380725.1 Gammaproteobacteria bacterium
CCGCACAGCTGCACTCAGGTCGCTCCCAAATCGACACACACATCGCCGTTAAAGAAAAACACCACAGCGATAATATGATACGATCTAGGAATGTAAAGTTAAGCATCTTTCGACCGAACTTTTGTGATGCGCTAAGCCAAATTGATTAAGCACTCAATATCTATCGTATTGATCATAAATTGTTTTGTTGTTTTCCGAAAAGCAAAGCAAATAACATAAGACTAAAATTCTCTTTATCGATCATGCTGGTTAATCAATTACCCAGAATGGATGCGCCCCCATGCCAGACCTACACGATTTGTCATTACTGATTCGCTTGAACACCACACTCATTGTGATCGAATCGGACGAAGAATCTCGCATTATTAGCCTCTTAACGCGCATTGCTATTCATCGCCACAGAACCTTGTACCGCTGGACCTGCACGCAAGGTCTCCGACGTACGGAAATCAGCGACGCGCCTGCCGAACCGTCCTCTCAAGATCCCGAAGAAGCGCTCGCCGCGCTCGCCACATTCACCTATCCAAGCATCATTGTCTTTTGTGATTTCCATCCTTTTATTGAGAACGCGCCTCGTATCGTGCGACGCATCAAGGAAATCGCTATGGGGGAAGCGGGTCAACACACGCTAATCTTCATCAGTCACGCGTTTGAGATACCCGCAGAATGGCGCGCACTGGCCGTACAGTTCTCCCTCCGCTTACCCACTGACGAACAATTGCGTAAAATCATTCGAGAAGAAGCGGCACGTTGGTCTCAAGCCCACTGTGGCCAGAAAGTCAAAGCCGACATGAAAACCGTACACGTTGTCGTAGAAAATTTACGGGGCCTCAGTCATTCCGATGCTCGAAAAATCGCTCGGAGCATTATTGAAAACGATGGCGCCATCACCGTGGAAGACATTGATCACCTGAACAAAGCCAAATTCAAATTGTTAGATAAAGAAGGCCTGCTGCATTACGTATATCAAACCGGTCATTTTGGTGAGGTGGCGGGTTTGCGCCACCTCAAAGCTTGGTTGAAACCGCGAAGCGAGTATTTCAAAATGATGCGCGCCAATGGGCGCAGCAACGGCGAAGCAAAACCAAACCTAGACCCACCAAAAGGAGTGCTCTTGCTCGGCGTGCAGGGCAGTGGAAAATCCTTAGCCGCAAAAGCCATAGCGGGTTTGTTTAAACTGCCGCTGTTGCGACTGGACTTTGCAGCCCTGTTCAACAAATACATCGGTGAAACCGAAAAGAATCTACGGGAATGCCTCCACTTAGCGGACAACATGAACCCATGCGTACTATGGATCGATGAGATTGAGAAAGGTCTCTGCACCCAATCACAAGACAGCGGCACCGCTCAGCGCATCTTGGGTACTTTTTTGACGTGGATGTCCGAGCGAAACGAAGCCGTATTTTTGGTTGCCACCAGCAACAACATTCACGACTTACCCGCCGAGCTGCTGCGCAAAGGCCGCTTCGATGAAATCTTTTTTGTTGATCTACCCAACAGGGATACCCGCATCGAAATAATACGCATCCATCTGGAAAAACGCCACCTGGCAACCACAAATTTTGATCTCATCCACTTGGCTGAACTGTGCCAAGGTTTTTCAGGCGCGGAAATCGAAGAGATCATTGTATCAGGTTTGTATCACGCGCAAGCGGAGCACACCACGCTGACCACTGAAAAGCTCACCGAAATCATCGACCGCACTCGCCCATTGTCTGTGGTCATGGCCGAACAAATTAACGCCTTGCGCAATTGGGCTGCGCACCGAACCGTTGCCGCTGATTGAAAATCAAGAAACCACTCCGTTTAACGGGCGGTTTCTTGATTCTGGTCTTCACTTTTGTTTTCACAGTGGTCTTAACAACAACTAATCCGTAAAACGCGTCCAACCCGCTAACCACGTTCGCTTCGCTTGGGCTGGTACCGCACCGATATACTGCGCCCCGTCATCCCAAAACTCACCTTGGACTGGTTTTGAAGCCACCTCACGCTGTAAAAGATCGAGATGTCGTGGCGAAAAGTTATGCTTTGCCAGCATTCTAGCACTTAAACCCGGATTCAGGCCCAGTCGCACGCGCTCGGTATTTGAAAAATAAGCCTTTTCATCAAAGCCTTTGTCATCGTCCGTGTTTCGCTCATCCTGAAAGAACATATTGCCGTCTTTTCCCGTGTTAAATATCATTAACGCCTTGAAAGTCAACACGCCACGCCGTGCATTTTGCGCCGATTCCGCTCCGCGAATATCAATCGCCTCAGCGGAGAATCCCGTCAATAAGACGTTTTCAAAATGTCCACCCGTTCCTCGCCGCAACACGATACCCCGTTGCGCTTTATCTTTACTGAAGCCGCCCACTAAAGTCAGGTTAGCCAGAGTCGGTTCAGACCGAGGATAAGACGCTAAATCATTATCGTGGCTATCGCCTTCAATGGCATTATCACCACGATCAACATCCTGTTGAACGACCATAAATTGGACGCGACCATGCCAGCCTTTATCCCAGTCCAAACCATCATCACCCGCTCCCGTAATGACAATATTTTTTAAATCCACGCCACCACCAAATAACTCAATCCCATCGTCCATCGCTTTGTGCACTTGCACGTTGTGGATCACGGTATTCGTGCCACAAGCCCCCAAAGTCAGACCATTTAATTCGTTATTCGCGTGCAAGGCAAAGCCAGCGTATTCAATGCGCACATATTCCAAAACACCACAACTGCTGTTTTCAACGTTCCCACCATATTGCCCTCGCACTTCCGATGGATCGATGCCTTCAATCTGCGCACTGATTTCATTCATCGACGCATTGCCCAATAGAACAACCCCACCCCAATCCCCAGGCTGACGTAAACGCTTTTCAGCCGAGCTGGTAAAAACGATCGGTTTTGATTTTGTACCGCGCGCCAACAACTGACTGCCACGCGTAACCACCAGCGCTGAGCCCGGTGTGCCTTTTATGGTGACGCCAGCGTCGATGGACAACACAGCGCCTTCGCTAACATAGATGATGCCTTCCAGCACATAGACTTGCCCAGCCTGCCATTTCTCATTGGATACAATATCCTGCTTCACAATGTGTTCTTTAACCGCTAAATCTGTCTGCGTCTATCGCCAGTCATCGAAGCGGTTTCCGCCACCTCTCGCTGCGGCAATCGCGGCGATGGTGCCGGTGGCGTTAGCGCCTTTTTGGGTAAAACTCTGACATTGCTTTGCGCATGGTTGCTGATTAATTGCCCTTCCAAGTTGGCGTCATGAATACGCTGCGCCAATTCTCTCACACGCTTGCAGTTGGCATTTAACGCCATGGCAATTATTTCAGCACGATAAGCTGGATCCACCAACAACATATTAAAGTGGACATGAGGAACTTCTAGCGACAATTTATTATCGGACAGATGCTTGAGCTTCCACAGTAAATCAATCGCTTCAGCTCGGGAAATACCACTATGAATTGCTTGAGATCCTTTCAATGCATTCACCTCTTACTTCAAAAAAACATCCAAATGTAAAACATCCTGTTTCACACAACCTCATCCTTATGACCTTGCTGATCAGTCCTCCCGTTTATTTATTTGGTAACGAGTGTAGTCGCTCATTATTTTTTTGCCGATTTATTTTTTCAACTTTTCAACAGGATACGGTTCTCTTAAAACTGGACATGCCCTCACACCCACGCCTGCGGCTTCCCCCCCGACCAGCGTTGCGTCACCTGAGTCACTGACTGAATGGAGCGTTTTGGCACCTCACCCGCTGCTGTACCCACATACACAAAAGCAATAATCTCTTCTGATTCGCTCAAGCCCAAGCCCCGCTTCACCACCGCATCGTACGCCATCGGACCAGTCCGCCAATACGTGCCAAATCCCGCTGCTTCAGCAAGCAATATCAGATTTTGCACGGCGCAGCCAACCGCCACTTGACGTTCAACGGGTGGAATGGCGTGATCTTTTTCGATGTTGGCCACCACCGTCACAATCATCGGCGCGCGATGTGGTTGCTGGCGCAAGGTGTTCAAGCGACTCGGATTCGCTTGTCCCTTGATCGTTTCCGCTTCCACAAATAATTCACCCAAGGCATCCAGCCCATCCCCCTCAATCACAATAAAGCGCCACGGCTGCACTCGTCCGTGATCGGGTGCGTGGATGGCCGCCGTAATCATACGCGCCACAACAGCCGCATCCGGGGCGGGTGAAACCAGCTTCGGATATGAACGGCGATTCACGATGACTTTTTCAATATTTACACTTGTCTCAATATTCATGCATGGCTTCCTTGCACTCACATAACGTCACTTTTTTTTAACCTCAGATTTAAGCAAGTCTATCAAGCTTATTAATACATTTTCAATTAGTTGGCTGGCTTGCCCGCTGGGTTCACTGATATTTACAAATAACACATCTAAGGCCTCATGTATCAAACTCGCTGCGTCATCACTATGCAAATCTGACGCCAATCTATGCAAAACCCCATGTGTAATATCTGCAATCGAATTTTCCAAGGAATCGATCAAATAAGCACCTAATACAGGCGTCTTCGCCAAACGCGCTAATTCCGCATTATCCTGTATTGCGTGACGCACCAAATGCTGAATGTAGTGCGCCACCGCTTCTTGCCGTCTCAAATAACTGCGTTCCAGCACTGTCCTCAGCTGATGGCTCAGCCATTGCCCCAACAGATCGCGGTTCGGACCCAATACATCAATCATCATGCGGTGTGTCACGGGATTCCCGGCTCGAATTTCTGCCTCGATCCCGTCCAGTACACGCAGCACCACCCGATCCGACACCTCTTCGACTAAGGCCAAGAAATACGTATGCAGAAATCGATACAAGAAGGTTTGGGAAAAATCCAAAATTTGGTATCGCTGCAGACGGTACAATAAAGACACAATCCGAAATAAGCGCAACAGATGAAAGCTCGGCAGTGGAATACTCCCTAAAACATCGTACCAATGTACAAACGGATAGAACCACCACCGGTAATAGGTTTTCTTAACAATACTGCCCCCCCAACGGCAGACGATTTCCGTCACGTAAATCGCCACGAAGATCAGATCCCATTGCAGAAAAATGGTGTGAAAATTTTTACCGTAAATATTATGAAATCTGGGTAAGGCGCTTGCCCACACGGTATTGATGAACGGCTGCTCGTATAACGCATCCAGCAAGAACCAACTTAAATTTACACTGACAAGAAATAGCATGACCAGGTCCCACAATACCGGGACGGCGTAATGACTGCGCAAAAGTTGCCGCACATTGAGTCGAATCCCTGTCATAACACTTCCCCTTACTTTCGTGATGGCAGCACGATGGCGACAATCGCCATTCTCAGCGCAACGGAAAATGTTACCGGTACTTCGCTCAAAATACCATCACGCCAGCAAGGCGCCTAGAAGCAAGCAAGAGTAAGAGTAAGAGTAAGAGTAAGAGTAAGAAGCAGACACGCACGAAGAGCGCATCTGCTGAACCAGCAAAGCGAAACGAGTGCCAACCACATCGTTAAACGTGTTCAGAACAGCATCAGACAAACAATCCTTTTGCCCAGCCTGTATAACCGGTATAACGGGCAACTGCTCCCCCACAGCCACCATCGGATATTGCAAGACCACTTCATCAAATGTACTCAACATCACGTGACAATCCACCCAACTCGACCCAACATCAAAGGTTAAAGATCGCATACCTGAAAAATAGCCTTGACGCAGCCGCTGCATCAAATCTGTCGTCACGGTAATCAGCGCTTGCGCTACCCGTTCCAGCCCGCCAAACAAGCCCCACGACGCCACAATTTCCATATCCCAACAGTCACGCGTCACAGGAACCCAGATGGGCAAAAATTGATGCCCCTGCCCATCGTTGGCGTTATACTGCAAACCACTTTCAGTCACGGTTACAGAAATTCGATGTATCCTATCACTTCGTTGCACGCTCAAACCCCACCCCAGCAACCCACTTTTCAAACAACACAAACAACACAAACAACACAAAGCGCACACAGGCGTTCCAAAATAGCCTACAAACCAGTAGAAATCGATCAAAAAAGTAAGCCAAGCGCCTGCTATCGCTTTACGATAGCGCAAATCCACGCGCGCGCTGAATCATAGGCAACATTTTTTCCATATCCTTTGATTTATCTGTAACTGCTTTGATCTGTATCTGTATCTGCCACTGTCACTCAATATCAAAAAGCAATCATTTACGTACTATTTTCCAGATAATTCAACGCACCACAACGCACAATTAAATGAATATCACAGCGTGAGACCACCGTCACAATGCTGTGCTTAATGATTGATCTTTCAACGAATCGCTCTGTTTCTCATCGCGCGAGTACGTTAAGATAAATCGCGTATTATCGCAGCAAACCACGAATACAAAATATGAAATATGAAAACAAAACATGGATGAGGAGACACCACACAATGACCCGACAATCCGCTGTCTATTTTAACATTCGAGCACTCGGACGACGCTGGCATTTATCTGATCTACCTGAAGAATGGCAAGGTTTTCATATCCTGGCTCAGGCGGATTGGAACCAAGACACCCGCCTCACTGCCGAAGAACTGCTGGACGTGGATTGGCTGAGTTTCACCGAAGCGGTTCGCGACTTCCAACGTGATCACCATTTAACAGCAGATGGCAAACTGGGATCCACCACGCTCAACATGCTGCACGAAGTTTTCGCTACGCCCAATCATCGCCCTCTATTGCATTTGGGAAACATCGCGTTGTACACACCCGAAGTCCCCACCAGCGAACCCCGTCACGAAATTTCATTTGCAGCGACCCCTACAGAAAGACGGCTTGTCAGTCTGTGGAACCGTTATGGTGGTATTATTGCTCAACAAGCGAACGCATATCGCGTACCCATCTCCACGGCTCTGGCGGTTTTTCACGTCGAATCTGGCGCTGCCTATGACGCGCAATCTGGCTTAGTGATCATCCGTTTTGAACCGCATATTTTTCAACGCAAGTCCGGTGCCCGCCTCACCGTAAAACGCGGTGATCAACAGAACGAATGGGATGTGTTACAACAAGCCTACCAGATCGCCCCATCCGCCGCGCTGGAATCAACCAGCTTTGGTCTGGCGCAAATTATCGGCTTCAATGCTCAAAATGCAGGTTACGACTCAGCGCAAGAGATGTTGCTGGCTTTTCAAAGAAGCTGCGAAGAACAAGTCAAAGGCTTTTTTTCTTTCTTGCAAAAAAATAACCTACTCGATGCCGTGCGCCAACAAGATTGGCAACACTTTACCCGACGCTACAATGGCCCCGGCAATGTACCAGTTTACCAAGGTCGCCTGACGCAAGCACTGAACACCATCGACACCCTCATCGAAGACGGTGCCGAACTCATTGCTTGATGGCTGCTTTATTTTATCTGTTGTTATTTTACCTGGCGGAGCGCAAACTGTTTTTTTACACCGGTTTGCTTGTTACTCATACGGCGCCGCCAGCTTCACATCATAACTCAACACTTTCTTGCCTCGTTGACAGGTGACGTGTACTACATCGCCTGGCTTGTGCTGTTCGAGAATCTCCATTAAATCATCCGTCGTTGCCACCACTTCTCGGTCGACGCGAATGATCACGTCGCCCAACAACAATTCACCTTGTCGCGTACGACGAATACCGGTCATACCCGCTTCATCTGCCGGCAAACCCGCTGTCACCGCCACCACCACAACACCTTTAATGCGATAACGACGCGCCCAACTGTCGGGTGCGGTATCAATACCTAAAATAGGGCGCACAACACGACCATACTCCAGGAGTTGCGCCACAGTGGTTTTTACCGTGTTAACTGGTATCGCGAAACCCACACCGGCGCTGGCGCCACTTGGACTGAAAATTGCCGTATTCACGCCAATTAATTCCGCATCGGAATTCAATAAGGGACCACCAGAATTGCCGGGATTAATCGCTGCGTCAGTTTGAATGACATCTCGAATCGTTCGCTGCGCAACCGATTTTATTTCACGCCCCAACGCACTCACCACACCCGTGGTTAAGGTCGTATCCAAGCCAAAGGGGTTACCAATCGCTAAGACTTTTCGACCAACGCGCAAATCCCTCGAATCCCCCAAACGCACCGGAGAAAGTTTACTCGACGGCGCATCAATTTGCAGCACCGCCAAATCTTTCTCCGGTGCTCGCCCGATCACCTTAGCTTGCCAAGACGAGTTGTCCGTCAGCGTAATGGTGATCCGATCGGCTTGCTGTATCACATGGTAATTGGTCACAATAACGCCTGATTTGTTCCAAACAAAACCCGCACCAGACCCTTGCGGCGTTTCCAGCACGTTCAGCGAGAAAAAATCACGCTGAAACCGCGTATTGGTGACAAACACCACCGAATCGCTGACGACCTCAAAGACCGAAATGTTGTTTTTTTCATCTTCCGTTAACGCCACTAGCCACGACGATTTCATGAGTAATGCAAAATAAACCAAACATACCCATACGCGATACCCCCTGCCTTTCATTTCATACGGTTTACGCATGCGCGTTTTTCCTTCTTTATTTATACTGCACAGGAAAATGTACCGTGCGATTGTCACATTATTTGACACATTTTATTTTCACACTTCCACTACTTCGAATCTACTGCCTCGAAACTACTGCCTCGAATCCATTAGCTCAATTCAACTAACTGGACCTAGATGGACCTAGATGGATTAGATGGATTAGCTGGAAAAGTACAAATACGGATCTTCAGACCGCCCCTGGTAACGCATTTCAAAATACAAGCGTGGATCGGACCACTGGCTTTCACCCACACGCGCAATGACTTGCCCACTCCGAACCATTTGACCTGGATCAACCCACGTATCGTGCAGATACCCATACACAGAAAGCAATTCGTCTCGATGCTGCACAATCACCATCACACCAAATTGCCCAGCGCTGGGACCACTGAAAACCACTTGCCCCGGCGCAATGGACAACACCGGAGTATATGGTGAACTTTCCAAATACAAGGCATTACTGGCCAAGCCATATTGCACCCCTTCACCGGCTTTTCGATCGGGTAAGGGCCACTGCAATGACAACACCGAATCGCCGACCGTGTGCAAATAATGCCGTTGAGTAGCACGGATTTGAGGGACGCCCTCCGTTGATTTCATGGGTCCCACCCGCTGTAAGGCTGGATGAGACAAATCCACTGCAAAGCGCTGATGCGCAAAAGTAGGCAAAACGTCTGACGGTGACCACGCCGAAAAATTTACACTACTGATCAGAACGAATAGCGAAAACAAAAACGTTTTTTTGCCCATGTTGTGACGTTTCAGGCGTTCTATCTCGTTTTCGTGGAACAGGGAATCAGCACTGATTTTCTCCAGTTGCTGAGACAGTAAATCCAGTTCCGATTCCTGATCACGCAGCCCATTTATCTCGATGTCTTCCACCAGTCGCTGGGCAGGGGCAGAATTCGTTTCGATCGATTCTTCCAGTGGATCAATGAGCGCCTTAGCATCCGATACGGTCTCCAAGGTCGACGCTTGATCGGTGGTTTCCGACACCTCTGACTCCACGGCGCGTTCAGTTTCGGTATCCGCCAAGGGAGGGGGGGATTCCAC
>JARRRL010000236.1:0-4227 GCA_037380725.1 Gammaproteobacteria bacterium
GTTTCAGGCAATCCTCCTTTAGGCGCTTGTCCTTATGGGCATACGAAATGAAGTATCGGACGTTTTGTTTACCGTGCCCCATAAAACTGACCCTCCGACTCTCAGCGTGAATGATCCACGAACACTCTATCGCCGCTGAGTCGGCAAGTCAATACGAAATATACGATATCGATACGATTGACTTATGCGCCATGACGTAACTCATGACCCTACCCACTTTCGACTGCGATCAGACCGTGGTCGACTCGATGATCCGGTGCTAGCGGTAATCGGTGTGACGCAAATGGGTAAATTTCGATACCAAAAAACCTGCCAAGTAAAATTTTAGGTTTTTCTCATAACTTTTCTCATAACATAATTTTTCTCATAAATAGACATCGCAGCAATTTATAGATTAAAAAAATTATTGGTTAAACAGTTATTGAATGAGCAATTGATTGATTGAACAACTTATTTACTTAACAAAAAGTTGTAAACAAAAGTTATGCATTGAGTATAAATGTATACAAATATCATTATTGTGTTTATATTGTTGAGTTTGTTATTCATCCTGCAAGCTTCGTCGCAGCCTTATGTATTCATAAGGAGTATGCTTCGCGAAAATAATAAAAATTTTATTAAATTAACTATTACTGGGGCGTGCGAATATGTTGAGCATCGTTAAGCGGGCTGGGCTGCTTGGTCTTTTCTTAATGCTGGCTGCCTGCGAAGACCCAAATCAAGTGAGTTTTGATGATGGGCTGATTGATTCGCCGAGTACCGTACCCAGTTCTGGTTCGTCCAGTTCGTCCGAGGAAAACGTGAGCACGCCCAACAGCTCAGGCAGCACCTCAGGCAACAGCTCTTCCACTGGATCGGTGCCATCTTCTTCCGGCACTGGTGGGGCGGATGATTGTGGCATTGCCTATGGGCCTCGTTTGCTTCGCGTGCTGACCCGCAGTGAGTTTGCTAATTCCATTGAGGACTTGACAGGCATAAATCTGATAACAGACATCGGTCAATCCACGTATGACGCAATCCCTGTGGATAATATGCTCGATTATTTTTCAAATAACGCGCTGACGACCATCGATAGTGGTGCGTTGCAGTCCTACAAGTTGGTGGTGGATAACGTTGTTGATAAGCTCTCTCAAAACAATTTTTCCGCCATCGTAGATTGCTCGAATACTGACGCATCAGAATGTGCTGCGCTGCTATTAAATGACTTTGCAAAGAAAGTGTTTCGTCGACCGTTAACGAACAACGAACAGAATGCTTACATGGAATTGTTTGCCGCTGACTTTTCCGGTGGGGATGTCAATGAATCCTTGAAGCTTGCCGTTCGTTCACTGTTGACATCACCGGTGTTCCTCTACCGAGACGAGACCGGGGTATTGGTCGCTGATAGTAAACAGCGAATTGCATTGAAGAACAAATCTGTTGCTGCTGACAATGAATATATGGGTGGTCAGCACGTGGCGGTAACAAAATTTGAAGTCTCAGCGGCTCAGGCTCTCGACGTTTCTGCGCCACTGGATGGCGTTGACGACGATGCGTATGTGTTAACGCAATATCAGCTGGCATCGTTCCTGAGTTTCACGCTTGTTGGCACGACGCCTGATGATAATTTGCTGCAGGCTGCCGCAAACGATGAACTTAAAACCGATGATCAAATTGCCGCACAGGTAGAGCGTTTACTGGCCCTACCCAGAGCGCGAGAACACTTCGGTGACTTTGCCACACAATGGCTGCGCACAGACAGAGTATTGGAGGTGTTTAAAGATGTGGACCTCTACCCTACTTTCACTGCGGGCGTGCGTAATGCCATGAATCAAGAGGTTCGCGACGTATTTAATCATGTTGTTCTGGACGAAGGTGAACCTTTTACCGCGATGTATGATGGCGACTTCACTTTTTTAAATAATGAGCTTGCTCAATTCTATGGTTTGCCATCCGTCAGTGGCAGTCAAATGCAAAAAGTCAGCGGAATTGGTTCGCGAGCGGGTCTTGTGACTTCGGGTGCTTTCCTGTCCGTGAATGCTCACGAAACCGAGACTGCACCGATATTGCGTTCCGTCAACCTTCGTCGGCGGGTGCTCTGTCAGGAAGTGCCCGCTCCTCCCACCGGGGTATCCCTCACAGGGGATGATATCGATGCAGAGCGTGAAGCGGCTCGTGAGGAATGGGAAGCGATGCTGGCGGCCAATGGCGGTGTTGCAACGGCACGGGATAAATACAGCTTCATCACATCCAGCTCGCGGTGCACGGGGTGTCATCAGCGCATGATCAATCCATTGGGCTTTGGTTTTGAAGATTTTAATGCTGTCGGCTTGCCACAAACTTTGGATGACAACGGTTTGACAACGGATGCGTCTGGCGCACTGATGGGTGTGGCTGACAGTAATGATGATCAGATAATTCAATTCACCGGTGCCAAACAACTGGCCCATGAAATTGCCGGGCTCGACACCACGCGCCGCTGTTTTGTTGACCATATGTTCCGCCTCGCCCTTGGAACAGGTTCCACCTACCTGGATGAGCGTATTGGCGTTGAATTGTCAGCGGAAGAAAAAAGTAATTACCGCTGTGAAGTGAATCGGCTGGATAAAGTGATGCAAGAAAATAATAACAGTACGCGCGCCTTGCTTAAGGCTTTGGGCGGTATGGACAGTGTGCGCTATCGCAAAGATGTGCAGCGTTAGGAGTTACGGATATGAAAAAATATCACAATCATCGGCGAACTGGCCACCATGCCGCTGACATGCAGCGTCGGGATTTTTTAAAGTTTTTGGGTAAAGCTGGCCTTTCGTTACCCGTGATACGGGCGTCCGTACTCGGTGCGGGTGCGCTGCTCGGTCAATATGCACAGGCTGCTGGCCTGGCTTCGCGCCGGGTCATCTTCGTGTTTGTGCCGGGTGGGACGCCGCAGCAGTCGGCGCGCTCCTACACACCGACAGCAAACTTAACTCTGAACAGGTGCTCCGCGCCACTGGAAGCGGTGAAGAGAGAGTGCGTGTTCTTTTCAGGCGTGGAAATCGTTGGTGGTGGTGGCCATGGTCTTACTCAGCGCGTACTTGGTGCTTTTGCTGACGGGGTGAGAGGTACTCTTGATTTAGCATTGGGTGAAGTTGTGGGCGCAATTTCTCCCGTGTCTTCCTTGCGCCTTGGCGTGCGTACGCGTGGTCTTGAACCAATCTCCGCCCGTGGGTACTCGCAGGTAACAGACTATCAGGATAATCCGGAAACGGTATTTAACCGTCTTTTTGGCGGCAATATAGATGTCAGCCAGATCGGTATCAGGCGTGATAGAAAAGTACTTGAAATGAATCAGATTGCACTCGATCAAATTAAATCAAAGCTGGGTTCCTATGCCTTGGATCGCTTGCAGCAGCATGAATCCGCAATCGCAAAGTTGCAGGCTGACATTAATAACGTCGACATTAATAACGTCGACATTAATAATGAAAGTACTTCCATCATACCCCAGCGGCTTACTTTCAATCCGGGTGGTTTGTCGACGGAACAAGCAGACAGTAAATTTACCAGTTTGTTTGCGCTGCAAGCAGAGAACGCCGTGCTGGCCCTTCAAACAAACATTACCCGTATTGTCACGATCCAACTGGGTACGCATCAAAGCGACTTCTCAGGAACGGGTATGGAAGGAGACTACCATGGTGCCATTCATGGCGGGTCGCTGGAAAGGTATCAGACTTATCGGGCCTATTTTACCGAAAGAGTTGCCTATCTGATTAATCGCCTGGCCAATACGACGGACCCGGCAACGGGAGAAAGAATGTTGGATTCCACACTGGTGGTACAGGTGACTGACATGGGAGATGGCAATGCCCACACGGGTTCCGATGCGCCTTTTATGTTCGCGGGTGGCGGTTCCGCCGTAAACCGTGGCAATGTGATTTCTGCACCCAATCACCATCGTTTACTCGATACGGTGGCCGAATACATGGGCGCTTATGGGACCATCGGCGCCTATGACGCCAACGGACCGATCCGTGGCATTGTTGGATAGTCGTTATTTAAACGACGTTTTAAAAACGGACAAATAGCGGACAAATGGAGCGGACAAATGGGACATCCAGTGCGTCAAGATAAGCTGACGAAATAGATTGGAGGTGAAAGTCCTTACTGTGTTGCAGCGACTCGATCTTGCAGTGCTTGGTCTGGCTTTAAATGCCCCCACTCGGCTAGGTGAAGCTCCGCAAGTTCAGGAATCAAGTCCGGACGGTCTGC
>JARRRL010000237.1:0-5120 GCA_037380725.1 Gammaproteobacteria bacterium
TTTATTTTTAAAAAACGTTTTTCTTGCATCCAATGCATGAAAATAAAGATCACGTTAGCTAACGGGCTGGTGGGCACTGAATTCTGATCAACCCATGGTCCCAAAATGAGGCCCAAATCTCCGGAAGATTAGGCCCGAGTGGCCTACATGGATCCAAGGCCCTGAACGAGCCACTCGTGGGCTGGCGTGGCTCGGAACGGACCGTACGTACTTGCCACATCAACGCTTGATGGATCCGGCTACGCTGTGAAAGGCTTTTCCCGGAGACGTCAGCTCTCTCCCTCACTTTTAATTTGTTCTACGGCTTGATCGTGAGATGCATCTTTGCTAGTGGTGTCACGACGGCCATGTCGACATGTGCGCGAACCAGCAAAAAAACGGGCGTACGTGGGCACCTGAACCAAACAGGGTCATCATCTTAAACGTTTCGATCATGCCACTGACGGTGCCCAATAAACCCAGTAAGGGAGATACCGAAGCGGTAATGGCGATGGCGCCAATCCAACGCTCCAACTCATGCTGATCATTTTGAAGTTGTATAAATAACTGATCATCGCGTTGCCGAGGCAGTTGCGCTGAATGGCGAGCCAGGTCTAACAATCTTTTTTGCATACCTTGCACATGCACGATCAAGGATAAGGCCTTACCCGACAGCAGATCTTGCAATTGCTCAGGCATGACGCGCACGATCCTTGGTAAACGCCACAATTGCACCGCTTTCACCACAGCAATACTCAGCGCAAAAAACGCAAAACACACAATCGGCACGGCCCAAACGCCCCCTTTAACCAGGTGTTCCAATACGTTGTCGGCGTGTTGTCGCCGCGTCAAGGCTCGATCCAATGTGGGATCAAAAACGATCTCGCCACGCGGATTTTCTCGTAGTGCAGCAATGGTAGCGCTGTCCGATGCATTCAATAACACATCACTGTGTAAAACGACTTCACGGCTGTCGTGAAAACTGGCCAAACCCGCCTGCTTTTCCATTTCATTCCAGTACCACGTTACTGGCCCGATGCTCAAACTGGGTTGAGACAGCACTTCACCACTGGGCAGTACAATGCGTGAGGACACCCAATTCGGTTCAAAACGTTGCATCATAT
The DNA here is from genome assembly GCA_037380725.1 of Gammaproteobacteria bacterium. Classification (GTDB taxonomy): domain Bacteria; phylum Pseudomonadota; class Gammaproteobacteria; order Pseudomonadales; family JANQJO01; genus JARRRL01. The sequence continues at coordinate 1,104 of JARRRL010000237.1, forward strand.
TTTCCGAAACGCGCAGCACGGCGTTCATGCGCGCTGTGGATTCAGAGTGATTGGAAGTATCTGGCTTTTTTTCTGAATAGCGCTGAGCTTCCAGATTGCCGTGCTGCTGCAAAAAACGATGCAAGATATTTTGTTGATAAACGTGTTGATGGTGCCAGGTCGCCAGACGCTCCTCTAATTTGGACAAATTCACGGTTTTTTCATCGGCCAAACGGCGCGCCCCAGCGGTTTTTTCACGCAAGGCCAACACATCATGCTCTAAGGCATTGAGCTGATCCATCAGTGTTTTTCGTTCGCGTGAAATTCGATTTTCAACAACAGAGCGCGTTTTTTGCGCCTTTTCGATGCGAGATAACAATTCTTTTTCTGTGCCATTCGATGCCGCTTCCCCCCACACAGGAGCCAGCAACACAGCACACAGAACAGCAAAACACAGATTCAACAGCATGTGTCGCGCCTTGTGTCGACAGATCATGGTTGCACCTCCTGCTTCGCATCACCCGCCAATTGAACTGGCAAACGCACTAACTCAGCCGCGTGACGCTTTTCAAAAATAGCAATTGCTTTGCTGATTTCGGAAACGTTAAAACCTGCGGCAGCGGGGTCTTTCTCAAAATGCCAGCGCCACCCTGATTCAGTGCTACGCCCCCAACCCGCCGCTTGCTCATCACGACTGACAAACCAAGCCATGCCCGTACCCAAATACAGTTGCTTCACTTGAATAGTGCGCCCATCGTCGCTGCGAATCGCGCCTTCATGCAGCGACACACGCTGATCAAAACTCACCAAATGCGACAGTTGAGCCACAGCGACTTGTAATTGCTGCGTGATGTCCGCCTCCTCTCCCAGGGCGTCTTGCTCATCTTGCCACGCTGTCTCCAGCGCTGGCGGTATTCTCGGAGTAATTTGGGCTAACTGAGACAGCAGCGCATTCAGCGACTGTTTCATGTGTGCTTGTTGTTGTTCCAATTCTGCTTGCTCTGTCAACAAGGCCGCACGACGTGAGTCAACCTCATCCTGATTGGCGCTGCTTTGTTCAAGCACGCTGTTCAACTTTTGCTTTTCGGCTTTCAGAAGTGCTAAACGTTGATTCAATACGAGCTGTTGTACTTTCCAGTCGGATTGAAGATGATGCGATTGGCGCTCAATATCCAACCATTGCTGCGTCAGTCGATCAATTTGTGTTGGGCTATCAGCCAGGACGACCGCGGGCATTATCAAGCAGCAAGTCAACAACATCAGAGCTATAAAATATAATAAAATCAATTGATAATCTTTCATCGGTTTACCAAAGAATCGACGGTTAATCGCGATCGGCATTGTACAAAATGTCACCACTTCACCTCTTATTTGTATCTTTGGATCCAGACTTTAGATCTTGAACGGAAGCCACGACGCCTTGTTCAGCGTCATCTCAGCGCCTTGTCAGCGCCCGACACGGGACATGGAAGTATCGCACACAGCAATTTGAACGCAAATGATAATAATTTGCAATTACTTTTTTTAATGGTGAAGTTATCAGGTGTAACAAGGAGCTATGGATATACAATATCTGTACTTTTGATTTATTGTTGATAGAATGCCCCGACACAAAGATTAGTGTGTTTGGGGCAAAGTCAGCATGGATAATGCTATCAGTCATTCGAGTGTAAGCGCACCTGTCGCCAATCACACCATTCCCCCACAAGCTTCTGCCCCTGTAGAGTTTCCTCCGGAAATTTGGCGTGAGATAGCCGCTGTAGCGAGTGCTGATTCAGTACTGACGCTGCGACAAGTTTCACGTGATATGCGCTCAGTCGTGGACAGTCTTGATCAAGCGGATTTGAATCGAATTAATCAAGGTACTGATTCAACCGTGGATCTCTATTCGTCCGATGATGGTGTGCGCTCTGTCACAAGAAATCCGGCAACTCAAAGTGTAATGGCTAGAGCTGAAAATATATTACCAGCACTGCAAGAGTTTTTTGCACATAGTAATAACGCTAATATTCGATGGCACTTGGCGCGTAACCCCAGCCTGAGCTCTGAGGCGGCGCAGCAGACACTGACGCAGGATCTGGACGAATGGGTTCGAGGGGCCTTGGCACTCAACCCCAGCCTGAGCTCTGAGCCTCGCCAACAGACACTGGCGCAGGATCAGAGCAAGAGGGTTCGAGAGGCCTTGGCGCGCAACCCCAGCCTGAGCTCTGAGGCGGCGCAGCAGACACTGGCGCAAGATCTGGGTGCAGTGGTTCGAAGTTACTTGGCGGGTAACCCCAGTCTGAGCTCTGAGGTGGCGCAGCAAATACTGGCGCAGGATCTGAACGCAATGGTTCGAGGTTACTTGGCGCGCAACCCCAGCCTGAGCTCTGAAGCACGGCAGGAGGTGCTGTCGCAGGATCAGTACGCATCTGTTCGAAGGGACTTGGCAGGTAATCCCAGTCTGATCTCTGATGCTCGCCAGCAGACACTGGCGCAGGATCAAAATGCAGAGGTTCGAAGGCACTTGGCGGGCAACCCCAGCCTGATATCTGATGCTCGCCAGCAGATACTGGCGCAAGATCAGAACGCCGATGTTCGAGCGGCCTTGGCGGGCAACCCTAGCCTGACCTCTGAGGCACGGCAGGAGGCGCTGGCGCAGGATCGGGACGAATGGGTTCGAAGTAACTTGGCACGCAACCCCAGCCTGACTTCTGACGCTCGGCAGGAGAAGCTGGCTCAGGATCCGAACAGACGTGTTCGAGCGGCCTTGGCGCGCAACCGTAGCCTGACCTCTGCACGGCAGGAGAGACTGGCTCGAGATCAAGACACAGCGGTTCGAAGAGACTTGGCACGCAACCCCAGCCTGACCTCGACTGTGCAGCAGATACTGGCGCAGGATCAGGATGTAAGAGTTCAACTATTATTGAGAGAAGAATTGTCCTGGCTAACCGCTAGAAGGCGCTAAATTGTAGGTCAGCACATAATTTAATGTTAAAAATTGACAGAACCCTAGCTTAATTAATCAAATAGTATCCTCATCTCTGAATAAAGCATTGAAGGAGATGGCTCGGATTTATCGCACACAAAGCCGCGATTTCGTTGATACAAATACAGCGGCTTACGCCTCTGTATTGTGAAGAGTTTTTGAACCTGTATGGTTATTGAGCTTCAACTAATACCAAGCTTGGAAAATCGGTATCATCAACCCAAACAAATACTTGAGTTTTTTCTCCCTTAACATCAACTTGAAGGATTGCATCATCTTCACTAGTAGATATGACAAGCTTTTTCCCCGGTGTATTAACAAAACCATCGAAAACCTTTTCACATGGCTCTTTATCAGAATCATCTATCCGATTTGATAATCTAAGCGTTACTTCACCGTCAACATCAGCTTGAGTACCTACAGAGATGCATGATTCATTGGCGGCAACTAAAACATTATCTATATACTCAGGCACTTGAATATTTTCACTCGTCAAGTCATACAAAAAAATAATTGCGTTAGGTACCAACAAAGTTACTTCTGCCATTAATTCCCCCTTTTCAACTTTTCTTGTCTCACTTGCCCGCCCTGCCTACGCGCACAATTAATACAATGCGGAAAGAACTCTTTTGGCTCATCAAGCGCTTGGGCTGGTTGGTGATCAGCAACAGCATTTCCACTTTTGGTTCCAGGGTTCTTCGTGCCCCAGGTATGGCACCCATTCTTTTCCATTAACTCATTAACTTTCCGTTGCTCTGCTGCGGTGTGTTTTCCTCTATGAGCAGGAATTGATTCTTTAGCAAATGGGCCAGGCTTAAGGGTGTCTGCTTTCTTTGCAACATTTCCTTAATTTTCAGGAAGAGAGATAGATCTAGCCTCTATCTCCACCTTATCCCCAGATTGAATTTCAATACCTATGTAGCTATTCCCATTCTCAAATCTCATTGACGGACACACTTTCACCCCAATCTTCACGCTTCGGAACCCTCAAATCAGCAAGACCCTCTGCAATAAGGAAAACTTCGTTAGAACTACTGTTCTTAAAGGTAATCGTAACCACACCTTTGGGC
>JARRRL010000238.1:0-10254 GCA_037380725.1 Gammaproteobacteria bacterium
GGAAAACAAACCGACAGAGCAGGCGTGGTACGCGTGGTTACAGCTAGCTCATGAACACATGCCAGCAGGCGCTCAATTGCGGAGTATTCGTTTTCCACCTCAGATCGAAAGAACCCATCGCGACCGTTCATCCTTGCGCCCGAGCAACACACAAAGCAACACACAAGATGTGCTGGAATGGCGTTTTCTCACAGCAGACGATTGGTTTGGACTGGCTTCCAGCTCTGTTCGTTTTGTGGGACTTTCGGCTGATCGTTCGGCGATGCAGGTGGAAACAGCGCCGTTTTCAACGTTGTCATGGGGTGCAAAAATATACACTCTGCTGAAGCCATTACATACAGGGCGTGATTTACCTGTTGTTTACGTATGGATCTTGTTCATCTTCAGTTTGTTGGGTACGCTGACGGTGTTTTCTGCTTTGGTGAGTTTTGTGATAAAGGTGGGTATTGCTGTAAAAAAGCGCCAAGAGCACTTGATTCGGGCGATATGGATTTCATTAAATTATTAATCGATCAGCGCCGTTGGTTCACGGCGCGTGATCGATTTATTCAGACAAAAAATAATTACGTCACCCAGTGCGGCCCATGAACATCAAACTATGCCAGTTGTTTTTCAAGGATTGAAACAGCGAGCGTTGTTGAGGGTTTGTGGCAGCTTCCAGGGTTTCTATGCTGGCAACCGGGGGGGCGCTAGGAAGGCGGCTGCTTGTCGGCTGGTTGCTAGCGGTCTGGGTGGTGACATCGAGGTTGGTATTGTTATCAATCGCCTTCTGGTTTTTATGATTGATATATTGCCGGGTAGCGGCGACGACGTGAGCCGTCATACCGCTCAGCCAGAAACTGGCCAGAAAACCGTACATAACGGGCGGTACGAACGTGGAGAAGTCTTTTTGGTTCTGTGCATGGCCGAGTCCATGTTGATTGTTGCTGTCAATGCTGTGTGAAGGTGCGGCGGCGGCAGTAACCAAACCCAAGAGGACGGAGACCATGGATGTGGCAAATGCGGTATTCACAAACGAAGTCCAAAAAGCCGCATTGGCGTCATTATGGTGATCTTCACGCATGTCGGCGCGCACGGATCGCGCTAGAATGTCTTTGGGATGGTCTGGATCCAGTGGCCATTTGTCAAGAAAAGTTTCTAAATCTTTTTCCGCTTTGCGCGCATAGCGGTAATCACGCGCCGCATGCCAGGCGTGTGGCACTTCGGCGGCGGACATAGCCGATGCATAGACGAATGCTGTGGATAAGGCGAAACGGGGAATGTGCTGCCCGCCCATCTGCATAAAATGATCGAGACCGTTGAGCAACTGTGACCAGCCACCAATGTGCAATAACCATCTTTCTTGATTGATTTCTGACAGACTGTTCTTGATGCGCTGAGAGAACGTTTGGCGATTGAGTGAATCGTCCGATGATGTGCCAGACATCAAGGCTTGATAGGTTTGGGTCATCGAATTTTTCAGCGTATTAATGAAATCGCGCGCGGAGGTATTGGGTTTGGTTAAATAAATTTGCACCGCACTGAGTAGGGTAATCGAAGTGGCTGAAAGGGATCCCCACACCGGATCGTGTGAGTGACGAATCGTCACCGAATTAATATTGTCTGGTGATACAGTAAACGATTGCGTAGCGCCTGCGGCGAGAATGACCATCATTTTTTTGACGGCGCTGGGTATGGAATAGGCCAAATAATTATTTAACTGCTTGGCGCCTTCATCCACGGTAACGCCTTCGGCAATATTGTGCGCTGCGCTGTGACTAAAATAGTCGATCAATTTGTTTTTAATGTCTTGCATGTGTTGAAGTTCGGTTCGCGATTCATCGAGCACCGATAGAATATGCGCGTAGCGGTTCACGCTGTTTTCCAGTAATACACACAATTTAAAGGCGATTTCTTCTGGACGTTCGGATTCGGACAAGATGGCGCTAAGTTGCGCTCGATCGTCGGGTGAAAACACTTTTGGTATCGGGTTTCCCGTGGATTGGGCGTACAGTTCGTGATGATTTTCTGAAAGGCTCTCGTGTGACGATGCGCCAAAACGCAAAACCGTCAGAACCAGATCGCGATACAAAGAATTTTTTATCGCTTGGTTTAACAAACTTTAAATAATACAGTTCACGCTCCGTGGCTGTCAGTGAGAGCGCCGAATTGTGGGACGTTTCGTGAAACGTTTCGGGTAGCGAGGACGCGTGCTGTGCTGTGGAATGGTGAGGAAAGCCGCGCATAAAAAGATTATGCCAGTGGTGGCGGAAGTGCTGATTGGAAGACTCAGTGTTCTGGTTCGTATGGGGCGTTTCGATCGTCAATTCGTCAATGCTGCTGCTTTTATCTAAACGATTGCTGGTATTGCTACTGATATTATTACTGGCAGTACTACTCTCAGTACTACTCTCAGTATTATCAACGGCACTGCTAATAGTATTATTAGCGGCGTCGTTGGCATTACGACTTCCACCGTTATCACCGTTTTTTAAAGCGTGTGATGTTGGTTCAATTTCGGGCGCAATTGAGGCATGCTGGAGACGCGTGTCTGCCGTGCATTCTCGCATCAAGTTCGCCTCCTGATGATTGCGCTGGCGAGGCTGATCGGGTGCTATAGAATCGTGCAGGGGTGTCGACGTGCCGCCTGAAGTGAATGCAGGGGCTGAAGACGATCGGGTAAGACGGCACTCAGGCATAATAACTTCCTAATTTTAATAAAATTGAGCATGCTTTAAAACTGGAACGACCAGTAAAGACCAAAGAGCGGGCCAATGGTACTATATTGATATTATTTTTCAATCTGATTTTTCATTATATGACATAGGATGCTGATTTGAACTGGCGTAAAAAAGGAGAGGGGGAACGTGTCAATCACGGTTTTAGGTTTTGCTCTAGGTTTAAGGGAATGCTATTTCTATATTTAAGCCTGATTACGCGACATCAGATTTTTAAATGAATACTTATGAACCATGATGGAGCTAAGAATGCCTTGTTGTAAAACAATCGTTTGGAATAAAGGGTGTCGACGGTTTTGCTGGTTGCCGGGTGGCGTTCGTCAGGGCTTGGCGCAGCTGCAGGCACGATGGGGAGAGGGCGCGTTTTCGACGCCTGTTGCTGCACGTGAATCCATTCAGGTTTTTGAACAGAATTTACGCAGCGTGTTTTATGGTATTACTGAATCCGATTGGGTCTCGAGTGGTCCCATGCCATGGCCGGGGGAGGCACCATGGGTCTTTTCGACCACTTCTGCCGCCAGCCAATTGACGGCGGTCTTGGGTGGTGAATTTGATGTGCTTGTTTTTAATGCTTGGGCTGGTTTCCATCCCGATCGGTTTGCGATGTTGTGTGGTGTTGTGCGTGGAGGGGGATGCATAGTGCTCATTACACCGGAACCAGAGCAGTGGCCGAATTTTCCTGATCCAGAATACGATCGCTTGATTGGATTACTTGATGTTGAACGTGATGCGTCGTTTCACCTGAACGTATTCAGCCCCTACTTATACCGCTTGGTGCGCCAACTCCGTGACGAAGTCGCGGGGGGGCGCGTACTGTGCGGTGATGTACCGCAGTACTTGCCTGCTCATCAAGCAACCGCTCATAAAAAACAAACAGCACTCAGTCCTACGCTGACACAACATCAGGTTATCGTGGCTCTGGTTGAGCAGGTTGAACGTTTTGCGATTGGGCAGTTTGGCGCCGAATATACTGATTTTCAGTGTAATAGTTTTGGTTTGCAGTGTAATAGTTTACCGCCATTGGGCATGATCCAAGGTGCGCGTGGACGCGGAAAATCGCAGGTGTTGGCGTGGTTGATCGAGGCATTTCTAGCGTCAAGCGCAGTTCGAACGGTTCACCTGTTGGCCCCTCACGCTGAGGCAATGGCAACAATTCGTCGTTTCTTTCAAGATCGAGGTGTTGCGCCAACTTATATAAATACGTCGAGTAAAATCAATGCATCGAGTAAATGGATCGTGTGGGAGAACGTGCAGACGGCATTGAGTCGTTTGCCCTTGCACACTTCTTGTTCAACAGATAATGAAGCGTGGCGTGATGTTCTGCTTGTTGAGGAAGCTGCCACCATACCATTTCCTCATTTGCAGAAACTGGCTCAATTTTCAGGTAGCCTTATTGTCGCCTCGACCACACAAGGGTACGAAGGCAGTGGTCGGATTTTGGCGGTGCGCTTGCAGGAATGGGCGTATGCACAAGCGCGAACGGTGAGTGTTCACACGCTTATTGAGCCGTTGAGATGGGGCCTCAATGACCCCGCCGAGACCTGTGTGAATCGCCTATTACTCCTCAGCGATATGGAGAACGGTGATGCAACAGAGCGTTTCGCGGCGATCGCACGAAGCGCGGTTTCCTCAGTGCGGTACACGTGGCACAGTTCGTCAAATTTGATGCAAGCACAACATGAGGATTGCTTAGCGTCGTTGTGGTCTTTGTTGTATGGAGCTCATTATCGTACGCGCCCATCCGATTTGCGCGCTTTGCTGGATCAACCGGATGTGTACGTACTCATGGCGCATGACGGCAACCACTGTGTGGGGGCGGCGTGGTTTGTATTGGAAGGACCCTTTTCAGACCGCTTGCAGCAGGAGATGTGCCACAATCGACGACGCCCACGCGGGCATATACTGCCGCAAATTTGGGCTTTGCGCTTGGGAGTTCGCCCCGCTTTGGGGTGGCGACACGCGCGTTGCGTGCGTATTGCGGTTGCCCCGTCAGCGCGTCAGCAAGGCGTGGGACGTGGCTTACTGGAAACCGCAAAAACTTTTTTCAATTTTGGCTTCGTTGTGGGTTTACACCGATTCGGTATGGTGTTGCTCGCAACGCGCGCTCGGGTACCTCGAGTGTGATGGTGTATGTCGGGTTTACGGATACCCTGCGCGCTAAGGTTGCGGCTCAGCGCCGTGTTCTGCTTGCGCAGTTACCGTGGTTGCAGCACTATTTCTTGGAGGCAGACTGGCTTTTGGAGGCAGCACGGGCAGCTGGGTTTGCGGATACCTTGACGGATCTCTGTTTGGCGGATCGTCGCGTATTGGCGCGATTGCACGCGGTTTGTGAATCAGAGGAGGCGGTGGTGCGCGAACGACTCCGGGCGTACGCGCGCGGTACAGCGAGCGACAGTGATGTGGCTGGTTTGTTACAAATCGTGACGGACACAGCGCCGTGCTGTGAGAAGGTGGACGAATGCGTATTGGAACGAAATCGGTTAATGTAAATAAATACGATACAGGTAAAAGGGAATCGGGGTTTTGCTGGGTACGGTAAACAGAAAAATTTTCCGAATGTGCGATAAGTTGAGTGCTTGCGGATTGTTGCTATTTTTACGTAGATTCTTCAAAGGAATGGAAAGATGATTTAGGCCCGATTTGAGTTCAAATTCGCGGTTGAAACGATCTTGATGGCGATGGGTGGACGATGCATCATCGATGCGTAAGCTGATGATTTGGTCTTGATCGGTGCTTAAAAAAATTTCTAATTTTTCGTAGCCGCGCCAAGTATCAACACCAAAAATTTGTCCCAGTCCAGACCAAGATTGTGCTGCTGGGTCGACGCGTATGCAATGCTTCGGAGCGGGTTCGGCATCGAAGCTTGTGTTCAGGGCGAGTGGACAGGGCACAACGCTGAGTACAGTTTGATCATTTTTGTATTGTGGATCTCTTTGAGGTAGTGGGAACCAGTGCAAAGGCGAGTGCGGGAGTTCGTGTGTGCTCAACAAAGGAAATACACGGTGCTTGAGCGCCAGGATTTGGCCTGCTGCATAAATGGGCCTTAACAGATACACACTGATTGCACTAAACGCGCTTATAAACAGCACGGTGAGCAACGCCGCCTTGATGCGAGGTTTAGGTTGCATTCGATTAAGGTGGATCAGATAAAGAAGCCAAAATCCGAGAAACGCACCGGAACCGCTGATCATCAAGTCACTCCACGTAGCGCTGCGCTGCAACAGCGGTTGAGTGAGTTCCACAAAAATGGCGATGACCCAACACATCAACAGTGGTGCAAAAAGGGTGAGACGTGCTGCCAGCGCAGATGAAAAGCGAGGAGGAAGTGTAAAAATAAAACAGCGTTGCCCAATGAAGTAGAGCAACATAAACACAGGGAAATGTAGAAAATTAAAGACAGTCATAATTAATCCCCGAAAACCGGAATCGGGGAATCGAATGAATGCGCCAATCACAAATATCAACGCAAACACGCTAAGCAATAGGCGTTCGAGACGAGTCAAAGCTGGATTAATGGAAATAAAGCGCATTCAAATAACCGGCGTGAGAGTTGGATAAAAGCAATGTTAATATTAAACCGAGTTAGGTTGAGCGACACCGAAACGAATATAGTTTCATAACAAATATAGTTTCATAACAATTGTGATTGTATACGCACATTTATACACGTGTGAGTTGTACTCGCGTGCTTAAACGGATTCATAGGCCCGATTCATAGGCCGCACGCAAAGTGATAAGCCTAGCATATTCAAAGATGCCGATCATACCTTTTTCTTCTTTGAAGAGTACGGTCTTTGAAAAACAAGATCTTTGAAAAACAGGGTGTGCTTGTGCAAACATCGTTACCGTGCTTAGATCAGAAAAATCTGTACTTGAGTCAGATGTTCGAGCCGTGCCCGCTGAGCCAAGAAAAACAGCGATCTATCTGATAATATGGAAACATAGGACCTAGATTATAGATATAGCCGAAAGAAGGATACTGGATGAAACTGCTCACTAAACACAGTCCCATGAAACACGGTCCCATGAACTCAATGTACGGTCTTAGAATACTGCTGATGCTCTTCCTAGGGCTGGGTTACTTAACAGCCTGTCAAGATCGAGAATCGATCGATGATCGTGCCGAATCGGTGTCTGCATCACAGACCCAGCAGACTGCAGACAAGGCAAACAAGAATGATGAAATGCCAGAAGGCGCGAAAGCGAATCAGACTCACGCTGCTGCTGATGCAGCGAGCGACCAGGGAGCATCACCGGACTGGGTGGTGCCTTTTAAAAAATCGCCGGGTACTCAGTTAAACTTGGCGTACATTGGAAATATAAATGGTGAATTGGAACCCTGTGGGTGTACGGTCGAGACCGATTACGGTGGCTTAAAACGACAAGCCAGTGTATTGAAGGCTTTGAGGAAAACCTTTGAACCGTTAATGGTCTTAAGTACGGGAGGCTTGTTGGATGATTTTGACAGCAATACCCGCATTAAGAACCAATTTATTTTAGAGGGCATGAGCCTACTGGCTTACGACGCCATCGCCGTACAAGCTCGTGATTTGACGTTTGGCGTTGATTTTGTGGGGCAGCACCGTTTGCCCTGGGTCATCAGTAATACCTTGCCGAAAACCATGATCGATGACGCTGAAAATGTGGCAACACTGGGTCTGTTTGATCACATGAGCTTGTATAAAGCAGAGCGGGATATAGCGGTATTTTCAATTTTATCACCGAAGGCAATTGCAGCCATGAAGGCGAGTGGTCTGGATGACACATCAGCTCAGCATCAAGACATTCGTTCCGATAACAGTCGTCCTGATGACAGTCGCCCCAAAAATGATGCGGACTCACTGGCCAAAACGCGCGAACGTATGGCTGAATTAGCGGGTTCGGATACGCTGCTAGTGATGATCTCCGCGCTGGAACCCGACGCACTGAGTGCGCTGCTGGATCTAACAGATGTTGACATAATCATCACGCCGACTGAGTCTGAGACGTTTGCTGAACCCGCGCGATATGGTAAAACGTTGTGGTTGCGTCCGGGTAACCGGGGCATGCGATTGGGGCTTGTGCAAATTGATTTATTGCCACTTGGTGGACCCGGTGAACGACTGAAAGTGATGTCTCATGATGTCATCGAGCTGGATAACACCGTACCAGATGCAGAGGAAATGGCGCAGTGGTATGAGCAATACAATACAGCCGTTGCGGCGGATTACGCGGAACGCAGCGCACAGCAAAAGCAATACCAGTCCGACAAGGCCCGCTACCTGGGTGTGACCACATGCGAACAATGTCACCAACAAATTGTGGCGCATTGGCGCACAACTCAACACAGCCAAGCCCATCAAACATTAGTGGATAAAGGGAAAGCCTTGGATCCAGGTTGCTTGAAATGCCATACGGTTGCGTTTCACGAACCCGGTGGATTTATCGATATGACAATGACTCATCATTTGGCGAACGTGCAGTGTGAAAGTTGCCATCGAGAAACCGCCGCACACGTCAAAAACCCAAGCGAAGCAAAACCCCAATTGGCGCAAGAGGGGGAAGCCCAGAAAACCTGTTTGGTTTGCCACAATAGCTTACACAGTCCCCGATTTTCCTTTGAAACGTATTGGCCACGCGTTGCACACGATCAACAAGGTAAAATCGACACCAATGCGCCAGAACAAGAGCAAGAGTAAACTGAAATTGTGAATAGATTGGCTTCACGGAAAAATTGAAATGAAAGACGCGTTGCGAAATCTCGTCTAATCACGGTGCACCGCCACACAATGCGCCTCCACACAATGCACCACCACACAATACATCGCCAGACATGCCGCGTATTCCGTAGACTTGACGCTGTCGGCGCGCTCGGCTATACCATGATTTCTGGTGAAAGCTCCAGTATTGTAATAACCTGGAAACTATACGTCGAGTTCAAACTGTAAACCCACCGAAGGATCAATGTCATTACGGTTTGTTCGGAAAATGATATTGTATCTATGTGGTTTACGTCTATCTGGGTATGCGCCATGATCACTCTGTTTTCCATTCGCAATGCGATTGTATGTTTAAACATTTTTTTGGGCGTTTTCGGTGTTTTTGGCAGCGCGATAGCGGAACGATTGGTGTCGTGCATACTAACGAAAACAATGCGGATTATATCCCGGATATTTTTCGTCCTAAAGGAGCGGGATATTCGCAATCTGTGGTTGCCAATATTGACAGCCGATTGGGTTTGCAAGTGTCGGCTGAATTGACGACCCGCCTATCCGCCATTTTCCAATTTACCACTGAGCAGCGTTACAATAACAGTTATTATCCTACGACAGAATGGGCCAATTTCAAATATCAATTTACACCAGACTTCAGTTTTCGAGTTGGTCGACTGGTGCAACCGTCATTTTTATTTGGTGAAAGCCGCAAGGTCGCTTATACCTATCCGTGGGTACGACCGCCGACTGAAGTGTATGGTCTGGTACCCGTTTTTCACTATGATGGTGTTGATATCATGCATCGAATGCAGCTAGGAGAGCGTGTCCATAGCTTGGTTTTGTCATATGGAAACCGATTCGTCGAAAGTCCAGAACGATTTGAGGGTGGTCGAGGGCGGGCGAGATATAATTTTTCTGCGATGAGTACGATGGATTACGGTGATTTTACCTTCCGAGTCAGTTATCATACAACCCGATATGCGACGGCAGAATCAACATTGTTTAGAGCGTTTCGCCAATTTGGCCCCGAAGGGGAAGCCATTGCAGAGCTTTATGATGTTGATGGAGATCGTTTATATTTTGGTGGCTTCGGCTTCCAATACGATCCGGGAAAATGGTTTATTATGAGCGAGTGGGGGAAGGTGGAATACCACAGCCTGTTGGGAAATAACACGGGTTGGTATATCAGCGGTGGATATCGCTGTGGGACAGTGACACCCTATGTGACGTTTGCTCGCTTGGACTATAAAAATGAGAAATCGGATGGCCTGACCGTATCAACGTTCCCCCCTGAACTCCAGGAAGCTGCTGAAACGTTAAACCACATACTGAATACTGAAATTCTCGGTGTCGCCTTAAGGGAAGAAACGAGCGCCATTGGTTTTCGCTGGGATTTCATGCGTAGTGTTGCATTAAAGCTGCAGTTTGAATCGATACGTTACCGCGATGGCATACCCAGAGTGCTTGGGCTGCCTCAGCCCGGCTTGGATTCATCCGGAAATGTGAAAATATTCAGTTCATCGATTAATTTTGTCTTCTGAGGTGGGTATCATGAGGAGCTTCAAGAAAAACCCACTGCCCAGTTTATTGATGATCATGGCAGCACTGCTGTTGTGTTGGGGTGGCATTGCTCGAGGTGCGGAAGTGGTGGTTGTGGTCTCAGTAAATAGCCCGATTACCACCTTAAGTCGTATAGAGTTGATTAATATATTTCTGGGGAAAACCACTTATTTTCCAAACGGGTTGCGAGCGTATCCGATCGATCAGCACGTGCGTAGCGACTCGCTCGAAGCATTCTATTTATTGTATGCGAATAAATCTGCTGCTCAGATTAAAGCGTATTG
>JARRRL010000239.1:0-9034 GCA_037380725.1 Gammaproteobacteria bacterium
CCATACCTATCGCACAAGTTTACAAATGTCTCCTTTTTGCAAATGTCTCCTTGTATAAGCGGATGCCAGCTTCATTATCGGTATGTTCGTCGACAAATTTGTCTATCACTTGCCGCTGTACTGTCAGCACCACTGTCTCAGTTCATAGGGGCTTAATTTGGCGCGATCTACATTGATGCAGTGGCGTCAAAAAACCATTGAGCTGTTACGTCCCGTATTCAATACTATTTTTTAAACTGCCATATTGCTCAAACTCACTAATATTATTTAGAGTTATTTGAGCGATATTTTCCATGGCTTCGGTAGTAAAAAATGCTTGGTGAGAAGTAATAATCACATTGGGAAAGGTCAGTAATCTGGATAACTGGTCATCTTGAATGACGCTCGCAGACAAATCTTCAAAAAATACCGCTTCTTCTTCCTCATAGACATCCAGCCCCAGTAAGCCAATTTTGCCTTTTTTTAGAGCAGCAATAATGGCCTTGGTGTCAATAAGTTTTCCTCTGCTGGTATTGATAATTGTCACCCCAGTTTGCATGGTGGCGAGGCTGTCGTCATTGATCATATGATAGGTATCTGGCGTAAGTGGGCAGTGTAAAGATATGATGCTTGCCTGTGTCAGTACCTCCTGTAGACTTAAATATTCCACTCCTAAGTTAACACATGCCTGATTGGGTTTGATGTCGTAGGCGATGACCCTGCAACCAAATCCTTGCATTATCTTGGCAAAGGTCTGACCAATTTTACCGGTGCCTATTACCCCGATGGTTTTGCCATGTAAGTCAAACCCCATCAAATTGTGAAGAGAAAAATCACCTTCTCTAACGCGATTAAAGGCACGATGAATACGTCTGTTAAGGCAAAGCAAAAGTCCTACAGCATGTTCTGCGACGGCATAAGGGGAGTAGGCGGGCACTCTGACTATGGGCAGTTCTAAGGTTTTTGCGGCCTTCAGATCAACGTGGTTGTATCCCGCTGAACGCAGGGCAATTAACTTCACGCCTTTGTCTTTAAGTGCTTTAAGAACAGCTTCATCTAAGCAATCATTAATAAAAGCACACAGGACTGTTTCATCACTTATCAAGGCAATGGAATGTTGGTTTAAATGAGGCTGAAAATAGATAATTTCATGCCCATATTCTAGATTGGCACGATCGAAAAAATCTCGATCATAAGACTTGGTATTAAAAAAAGCGATTTTCATTCACACACTCCTGCTTGCCGATTAGGGTGGTGGCGAAGCTTAGGCGAGCCCGTAGCCTACTTGCTTTGTTAATGGTAATACAAGGGATTTTGACAGGAGGGTGCGACGCCAGTTCATGCCCTTTGTCTTGCGTCCTCTCGTTTTTGGTTCTCCCGATCTTGGTTCTTGACATATGCCGCCCACGGAAGCAGCTCAGGGGTGGCTCAATACCGCGTCTGAGTGCCGCAGGAATCTTCGACATTGATGCCGGGGATGATGTTAAATTACGATTATCAAAAATGGGGCTTGAAGTTGTATTTTTGATTGCATATAATTTTAGCGCGTTTTGGCGTCAATACGGTTCAATTCTGCATAGTTGCGATTGTGATAGCAGCCCGTTGATCTACCGTCGATGAACCAGTTGCTGGCTGAACTGACCCAAACGATCAAACTCTGCGGCCAAGGTGGCGAAGGTAATTGGTGGCTATGTCGAGAAGAATATCAGCAATCCTGATCCAACTCAGAAGTGGAGCAATACTTGCGCAGTCCGTATGAGTTATATCCTGAATCAGTCTGGTCTGATTATTCCAAGCATACCGGGACAGACTGTATCTGGTGCCGATAAGAGACAGTATTTTTTTCGGGTCAATAATCTCATAACCTTCCTGAAGCTGCGATGGGGGCAACCTCAAATAGTGGACTATCCGCCGCCAGGCGGTGGTTCTCTCCTCGGAAAGAAAGGCGTGATTCTGTTTGAAATTTCAGGCTGGCGTGACGCACGCGGCCATGCAACGTTGTTCAATGGTAGTACTTGTTATGATCATTGCTATTTCAATGAGCCGGGTGTGAACTACTCGACCGATCGTGCTAATTTCTGGAGCTTGCAGTGAAGGAGGTTGGGTTCAGCATTCTGGCTATTTTGGCCGTTGCACTCTTGCCTTTCGTCGGCAGTGCGGTAAACGATCAGCAGGCGTCTCCTCAGGCCGGAGCGCGATCCTATGCTCAGAATTACAAGGACATGGTTCTGGCGACCTGCATCGCTAACGCTTATACGAACGACAAGGATACGGCCATTGATGTCGGTAGCAGTGTCAGCGCGTTGCGTGACTGGACGTACTACGATTTGGAAAAGAGCCCAGACATGGTCAAGTCTCTGGTGGATACCTATTTGGCGCGTGACTATCACAATCCACTGGTTGAATCCGAAATCAAGGGGGTTCGATTTGACTTCCTGAAATGCCTGGATATGTACCACAGCAAGGAATTGGATGCTCTGGTCAAGCAGGTGGTCATCAACCCTGAACGCACATACAGACGAGACCAATCGCAATCGGAAGTCGATGCAGAATAGGTTTCTGAGCAACGAGTGTCTTTGACGGCGTCCAGTTCTGTCCACACACGCAATGCACACACAATGGGACACTTACATCACCCATACAATGGGACACCCATAATTTAGCAAGCATGATTTAGGGTACCAGCAAAAGAATGTTTTTTGATCGATAGTGCGAAACCTTGAACACGAACATTTCGTGGTGATTGCGAGTTTCCAGTTGAGTGATCCTAATTGCGTAATTTCAGGCCATAGAAATGCCTGGATAAATTTTAAAAAATTTATCCATTTGTGTAATTGTAGCGAGCTGGTGGCGATCTCTTTGCCCCAATTAAAACCAGGTTCATCAACGCCCGATTGGAATCTAGGGCAATGCGCTGGCTTTTAAATGTTGTTGAGCTTGTTTCAGTCCGCCGAGATTTTGCAGGTTGGTGTAGCCCATCGCTTTCATCGCTTCCAAGGCAATACCGGCGCGACGACCAGAGCCGCAATACAGTAGCACCGGTGTGTCTTTATCGGGTATGGCCGAGTGGATGCGTTTTGCTACTTCCGTATGGGGAATATTAAGCGCACCGTCGATGTGATCCGTTTGGTACTCCGATGCGGAGCGCACGTCCAGCCATACTGCGCCTTCGGGTAGGGGGTCGGCATGGGCCAGGTTGACGCCTGCAAAGGTCAGCAACAATCCCAGCATCTTAGCGGCATTCAATAGTATTCGCATGTGTCTATCCTCGTTTTTATACCAGCTTAGAGTTTCTCATCGTCGCCTACGTAGGGTCAATGGCTAATCAACGTGGGCAACAGCGATAGTTCGTTTGTCTTTTATGCAATGCCTGCTCGTTGGCGTTATGACTCGGCCACTGCTTTACGACTGGTGATATTATCGCAGAATCGCTAGTGTCGGTCGTCAGGTGTCTCTTAATCTCGCGTGAGCAGATACAGAATATTGTATTAAAAAAATGAGGAGAAGTTATGGTGGTCATGCTGAATATTTTTAAATAAAGTCAAGATATCGACATTGCTTATTAAGTTGACTGCTACTTGTTTGTGCTCAGATTGGGTTTAAATCAACATAGGCCATGGCGGAGAGGATGGCGGATTCGTCCGATGGACCACAGCCGACTTCGGTATAACTCCGTGCAATCGAATATGCAACGCGATAAATAAGCTGTTATATATTTAAGACCAGTCTTCCAGTGTTAGGTCTGGAATACGTGAAAACGCTTTCGTATTATTTGTTACCAGTATGGAGTCTATGCTGCGAGCATGGGAGGCAATAAGTAGGTCATTATTTCCAATAATATTTCCTTCGTTATTAAGAAGTGCCCGGATTGAACCGTAGTGGCGAGCTGCTTCTTCATCCCAAGGAGCTATTAAAATTCTCTGTGTAAAATCGTCAAGTTGGCTCCATCGTTTTTCTCGATGCTGTGATTCACCATTCTCTATGCCAAATTTGATAAATCCAGTAATGGTTGTCTGAACCATTCTTCTGAGCCATTCTTCTGAACATTGCCAGTAATCCCATTAGGAATATCAGCACCAGAGAAAGGCTACCGCCGCCAGCATCTGAAAAGTCCTCGGATCCACCCGCGCTCAGATTGGCAGGAATATTGTCATCAGCTGGGGTTGAGGGCGTTGGAGTGATCACAACAGGCGGCGCAGCTGCTGGTGGTTCTTCGACGACGACAGGAGCAGGGGGGGCAGAAACATTGTAGACGATTTTGTCCAACCAGACTCTGTTCATAAAGTTAGGGTCTTCCACAAAGCCATATTGAGCATAAACGAACAACACTTCATGCGTTCCCGCACCGAGCGCTATGGTATCCGTGCTCCAATCTACAATGCCCGTGTAATCTTTTATAAATTCACCATCGACATAAATTTCCAGATAACCAAAATCGGGCATCGCATTAGTTTTATAATTAAATGTTAAGGTTCCGGGACCCTGAAGTTTGGTCGCCAATAGGGTAGCGCCATCGCCACCGATGGCTTGGATGTCACCCGATTGCATGGAAGAACCGCCCTCTGCCGTGGCGTCAACTTGAGTTGACCAGGCGACGAAACCACCGGTGAACCATGGCAAGTCAGCAATATCGAGTACGGCATCGGCATTGGCGATTCGACCCAAAACATCAGCAGCGATAGTCGCTTTAGTCGTTAGCAGTGCTGCATCAGCCAATTGAACGCTCATATGGGTAAGGGCTAGACCTTGTACCGCTTCTGGCGCATTGATCGAAGCCAATACCACGCAATCGCCACCGGCTGGCACCATTTGACCTGAACATTGATCCTCTACAATCGTGCTGGTAAAGGGTCCTCCCTCATCAAAGGCAACCGCATTGACCATCACGGGAGAAGCGCCCAGGTTAGAAAACGTATTTTCTACTGGTGTATCTTGGTCAGGCAGGATATAAGGCAGATCCGCTAGTCCGCCCACGACACCGCCATGAATATGGGCATCGATCCATGCGCTATTGGTCGCGACGCTGGCATAGACCTCGTATTTGTTCGGTAACTGCGCACAGGAAGATCAATTTCATTAAGTGTCTGCGTCAGATCTTGGGCATCCGCCATTAAAACTCCCCAGCCAATAACGCGTAATAAATCGTTTTCCACAATGCCTTGCTCAAACGCCGCATCGGCTAGCGTAATCGGTGTTCGGTTCGAGGGCGTGGCTAAACGGATCACCGCAACGTCTCTAATATCATCGAACAGCCAATCGTTATTAAAGTAGATGCCTTGTACCGTGTGTATCTCGGCGGCGGCGAGATCATCGAGTCGGTTGGTGCCGAGTACGACGCGATAAGACGCTGGATCTAATGGTAGATCAGCAACACAGTGAGCAGCGGTGAGCGCCCAATCTGGTGTCACCAAGGATGCACCGCAAACGTGCTCAAAGCCAAAATCGGGATATAAGAACTGAAGCGACATCATAAACGAATAATCAGTTGCTGTTTCAACACCACCAATGATTCGAGAAAAGGACTCTGGGGTTTGAGGGAAAGATTTCCTTGAAGTGTAGGGGGTTCGTTTTCTGGTGGCGCGATGATAATTTCTTTTATAGCTAGAATGGCTATTCACATGACGCGCTTGTGCTAAAAGGTTTGATCGCATCGACGTTGGGCTGGATAGGGCGTTCAACGATGAGGTCTTCTGAAAAGCTCCCTCAGGGAACGTGGCGCCTATCAGTAATACCATCATAAGCAAGCTATAAGAATAATATCGTGTCATTGTCTAATCCAACATCAGTGAATTACAGCGTTGATCTTATAAGTGATGCACATGGGTGATGTGATCGATACTACTCTTACCTTACAAAAAAGCGCAATTAGTAAAAATATACCGCAATAGCAATTTATTATTTATACAAACAGTACTGTTTCAGTTACAAACTGAAAGTCACTTTTAAATACCCTAACAATCACACACACAACGAGGCACAGAACGACAGAAGCACAGAACGACAGAAGCACACTCAGAACGAGACAGCCATAATTTAGTGAGCCAGCAAGAGGATGCTTCTTGATCGATAAGTGTGAAAAACAATCAATCAGAATGCGTCTCATCAGTTTTTGTCTGAATAATCAGGAAGGGAATTTATTATCTTTATGGTAAGAAATAGAATTTGGCTAAAATGACATTAAAGCACAATATTCAGAGCAATAGCCTGCTTCCAGTCAAACTTGACTGAAGTTGATGAGTAGCGGGGGAGGGCAATTTTTACCCAAAAGCCATTATTTGGCGTCGATTTTAAGACGTTCTAAAATAGGAGGGATATTTTCAGGGATGTAACCGTTTTGTTTCCAGAAAATGTTTGTAGGTGCTTTGGCGTGACCGCTTCTGCATTGACGCATGAGGCATGCTGATTTTCTTTGGCTTGAGTGGTGGTTACAAGTGGTTTTTATTTTGAGTATGAATTTTGTGTGTTGCATGGGTGTCCCGTTTTACCTTTTTACCGCTCCCAAATCATAGGATCCCGCTTTATCCCTTGGGTTACCCCTTGATGTGATGGGTGTCTCGTTTTACCGTGATAAAGAAGCGATCAGCTCAGCAAGGGGATCGCCAACACGCCGTGATACTGCTATGATTTTCCATCCCATTCACACTAATGGAGTAACACAATCGGCTACCACGACACTCAGTGAGCTGAGTAAGTGTCGCTGGCGCATCAGCTACATCGATGTAACACTGAAATTGGGTAACGCATCGGTAAACGTATCGCGCTTAGCGCGAGTCGTAAGTCAATTCGAAGACTTTTCGTCGTCACACAGCGTGTACGGCAAGGCATCGACAACACCGTTAATGTGGAAGACACTCGAGGGCAACTGATTGATAAAACAAACTAAACGATACAGATGAACCACAACATACTTTCGGGGCATCGCGTACTATCCTCAAACGATGCGGCGGCATCCATCCGGCAAACAGCAAGAATGATTGCATGAATAACAAGACACTAGTGACAACCCATTCCGTGGACAACCGTGCCGTGTCGGCGACGCCCGCCACGTATTGGGACATCGATCTGATCAACAAGTACGATCTCACCGGCCCACGCTACACTTCCTACCCGAGCGCTGTGCAATTTCACACAAGCTATGGGGAGACCGATTGGATCAAAGCCTGCCACGCAGCACGCACTCACCACGACGACCACGCGGCCCTGTACGTCCATATTCCCTTTTGCGACACCATTTGCTACTACTGTGGGTGCAACAAAATCGTCACCGCTAATCGCAGCAAAGCCGCCACGTACCTGGCGTATTTGAAAAAAGAAATCACATTCAAAGCCAAACACCTTGGGGCGAATACCACGGTCGACGCCTTGCACCTGGGTGGCGGTACACCCACCTATCTGAACGATGATCAACTCAATGAGCTGATCCAACACTTACGCGCGCACTTTAATTTTACACAGGACATCGAGTGCGCCATCGAAATTCACCCGCAAACGGTTTCACCGGAACGCATACAGCGCTTAAAAGCAATCGGTTTTAACCGAATCAGCTTGGGTGTCCAAGATTTTGATCCCGAAGTGCAAACCGCCGTCAACCGTTACAATACTGCGGAAGAAGTCGCGGCATTAATCGACGCAGCACGACGAGCAGGCTTTCGCTCTTGCTCCATTGACCTGATGTACGGACTCCCCTTGCAAACGGTTGACCGTTTTACGCAAACCCTAACACGCCTTATTGCGTTATCTCCTGATCGCATAAGTCTGTTCAACTACGCACACTTGCCACATTTATTTAAAACGCAAAAACAAATTCAGAAGGAACAACTGCCGAGCGCTCCCGAAAAACTGCATATTTTACACACCACTATTGATGCCCTGTGCACACACGGGTACGAGTTTATTGGCATGGACCATTTCGCCAAAACGAACGACGAACTGAGCATTGCGCAACGCAATGGCCACTTACATCGCAGTTTTCAAGGCTATTCCACACGCGGCTACCGCGTACTGCATGCCTTTGGCGTCTCCTCCATCAGTTCACTGGCGAATCACTATAGTCAAAACGCCAAGGACCTCACCACGTACTACGCGTTGCTGGATCAAGACAAACTGCCCATTGAGCGCGGTTACGTCCTCAACGCAGAAGACACCCTTCGGCGCCACATCATTAACCGCTTAATGTGCCAATTCCACCTGGATATTGCCACGCTCAACGCACAATTTGGCATCGACTTTTTTACGCATTTCGCCCCCGAAATCGCCGCACTGAAAACCTTACAAGACGATGGTTTGTTGTCCCTCAGCCCCGACACATTGACCATTCACGAACGCGGGCGACTACTGGTGCGTTCCGTGTGCAAGCACTTTGACCAGTACGCACAAAATGACGCGACAGAGCGTACACGCTATTCGCGCATTATTTAAAGCTGACACCATCTACCTTGCCACTTACCTCGAAAAGTGATACCCGCCTGTTTCGCTGGGCGGAAATGGGAGGAGGGCGGAAATGGGGCACCTACCCGTTTCGCCCAGCAAGCCGGACAGGAATGCATTGAAAGCTTCGGACGCGCAAAACAAGCCAGAACAAACACGTGCCGCTAAGGCATGAGGATAAAATCACTACCCCATCTCTTCTGGCTATGACTCTTTTGAGTATGACGAGAGCTGGAAAAACAACAGCAGGTTTATTCACTCAGTGTGCAGACCGACAGCCCGCTGAGCTTGATAAAACAGCTCAATCTTGGTATCAAGGGTACGTTCCTGTCGGTGCACAAACACATGGTTAACCTTATACCGTCGTTTTTCCGGCTGCAACAGTCGCACCTCTTTACGCTCGATAAACCCCTGGATGTAGCTCATGGGAAAAAACCCCAGATAACAGCCGCTGAGTATCAATGGCGTGCGGGTATCAAACTGATAGGCCCGCGCTGAAAGGTTCAGGCTCTGTAATTGCTCAATGCCAGCTCGGTTAACATCAACACCGGGGTGTGCGGCAGCACAAGCTGCAAATTCCTCATCGCTGATACTGTCATCAGGGCGATGGTACAAAGGATGGCGAGCA
>JARRRL010000240.1:0-4034 GCA_037380725.1 Gammaproteobacteria bacterium
CTATCAGTATCGCCAAAGAAAAAGGCTTCACCCGCATTGTTCGCCACCTCAGCAAAGAAGTGTTACCGGAACAATTTGATCTCTGGGTTAAAGAAGGCAGACTTTCTAAAAGGGATACTAAACTGGCGCATCCTCACAAGAATCAAAAAACCGCAAGAATTCTTCGAGAGTTTATTAAGAATAGAATTGAAGCTTTCAGTTATTCCGTTGCCGATCGCAATGCACCACCCGCTCTGATAGATATGGATCTGCCCTTAGTGCTTCAGCAGATTGCTCACATGATTGCAGGAGACCACCAAGTACCTGGCTTTACCCCTTTAAATTCCTCTGGTAGCTTTACCCTGGACATGCATGATCGGCAGTCAAGGGATCTCTTTCATTTTGCTATCTATCACAATCACCTCGAAGCCATTAAACTCCTTATCGCGCTGGGCGCTGATGCCAATCAATGGTTTTCTGATGGAAAGAGTCCTCTCCATTTGGCTGCTTTCAATGGCCAAATCGATGCCATTCGCACCCTCGTAGTACCACGAGGTGCCTACATTAATATCGGAAATAATAAAGGTATAACACCGCTCTTTTTGGCTGCGCAAAACGGCCACATCCCTGCCATACATACACTCCTAGATCTGGGTGCCAATAGCAATGCGCAAATGCATGATAATGAAACGCCTGTTTTTTTCGCTGCACGATTCGGTTGCTCCGACGCCATTGCCATTCTCAAAAAACGAGGTGCCCTAATCGATGCCCGCATGAATGATGACACATCAGCTATTTTTTTCGCCGCCCACAATGGTCACACGGACTCCGTTCGCACACTTATGGATTTGGGTGCCGATTATCGATCTCCCAACCGAGATGGAATAACGCCTCTCGAAATCGCTGAAAAAAGAGGGTACCCTGATATTGTTCGCCTTCTCAGTAAGCCGTAGATAACGCATAACCCCACCCGGCTTCAGGGCATTATCAAATGCTGTGTTAATTTAGAGCGCTGGGGTATAGTGTTTCGTGGTCCAAATTGCATAGCATATAGATATGCTGACCCGGAGAAACCGGGTCAGCATTGTGGCAGGCTATTCCAGTGTTACCGTCGCACTATCGCTCGGAGTAATAGAGGCTGAGCCATCGTTATCATCAACAGTTGCCGTTATCGTATTGGTATGAGGACTACTCGATACTATGGCGCTGAAGGTACAGGTATAACTATCGCCCGCTTGCCCAAGAATCAATAAGGTTTGCGGTATAGCACAGGTTGTGCTAACTACTTGACCTTGCACCTGTGTTATATCTCCAAACTGATCATCATTTAATTGATTCAATGTCAATGATTCAGCTGAAGATTCATTTTGCACATTTACTTCATATACTACCGTTGCTGAAGTAGCGGTCTTAGTAATGGATGCAGACGGTACCACGTTTTCAAAATCAATTGTAGCATCATCCGATGCAGCTACAGGATCAGAATCATCATCGACTCCACTGGCGGTAACAACATCGGTTTCCGAGGTATTCGCATCACCGGAAACAAATACTATGAAACTACACGTATACTGTTCACTCGGTAATAAAGTTTTCGGTATTGAGCAAGTACCTTGGCCGTTAAGATCGCCATGAATATTATCAATAAGACTGTTAATGCTCACAGTATCTACGAGTGAGGTGTTAGTGATAACTACGGTAAACGTAGCATTCCCACCCGGCTCAGGTAAGACATCAGGATTAACGCTTTTATCAATAGTAATACTGGAAGGCACATCGTTGATCACAACATGCGCTGAGTCGGAATCAGAAACAGTGTTACCATCATCATCAGCACCGGATGCAGTCACGACATCGGTTTCACTATCACCTGCATTTCCGTCAACAAATTCGGTAAAATTGCAACTATACACCTCACCCGACTGTAACGTTTGCGGAACAGTGCAATCACCTTTGCCATTTAAGTCACCATAAATACTATCAGTTAAAGTGTTAATGGTTACCGGATCGCTACTAGCCAAACTAATGTTTTCAACCGTGACGGTAAAGGTGACATTATCACCCGGTTCAAACACCTCGGATACGGAAGGCGTTTTGGTAACCGAGATGTTCGGTAAAACATCCGTTAATGTAACGCTGGCATCATCTTGACCGGACAGATTATTGCTGTGCGAATCAACGCCTGTAGCAGTAACGACATCCGTTTCAATATCACCCGCATTGCCTGCAACACTGGTTTGGAATGTACATGTATAAGTATCAACGCCTCCAACACTTTGATCATCAACGGGAATGACTTGTGGTAACGAGCAGGTGGTGCTGATAATATCGTCGTGACCAGAGCTCGTAATATCGCCATAAATACTATCATTGAGTGTGTTCAACGTAACCGGGTTATTAGGATCAATGCCGATATTGGTTACACTGACGGTAAAAGTCACAACACCTCCGGGTTCAGGAAGCGAGGTCGGAACTGCGGTTTTAACAACTTTAAGTTCGGCAGGCGGGACTAAAATAGGGACGTTAAAGCCAATATCGCAGCGACATTTTGATGGAGCACCAGGAAATGCATCCAACGGACTCAGACACAATTCATTCGCCCCACTTTGACGCCAGCTAGTGCAATTGGGTAAATTCAAAAAACCGTCATTATCGTCGTCCTTACAGACGGCTGTTAGTGTAACGGTCGGATGTAATGGATTGTGACCAGGCTTATCAATATCACCACAGACGTCCTGTGTATTGGAAATAACATTAGTTCCAGGAAATGGATCGGTAGTACCGTCAAGATCTAACCAAGGTGGGTCTGGTTGATAATCCAATGTTGAAATACTACAAGCACCTGAAACAGCTCCATCACCATTGGGATCGCCATCAGTAATGAAATAAATACCAATATCATGGCGTTCTTTAGCAGTGACTTCTAAATCAAACGTTGCGGTAAAATTAACGGTGTCTCCCTGATAAGCACAGCCATCGTCATGGATGACTAATTGATGCGTACCGTCTGGATTAGTCGCAACGCCTGAAATAGCCACATCGTTGGCAGTACAATTCAGTGAAAAACCTGCCAAGTCTTGCATACAACCATCTTCAATCGTGATCCCACTTAATGCAGTTGGTGCGTGTACAATTGAAAACACTACTAACGCGATCGTTCCAATTAATTCCCTACGTATAGCCATTAGTTTTTTCATATTCATTCCTTGATTGTTTTAAAACGAATGGAGACGAACGACAACCAAAGTGCCACTGTTGAGGAGAATACCGACAACCAAAGTTTCACTTTTGAGGACGTGTATTTTGTCACAACGATTATTATTACACCATATTTTCTAGCTTTTTCTTTGACCACTTCTGTCCGACAACTATTCTCATGTTCACCCTCAAACTTAAATATCTGCAAACAGTCAACGAATCAGTCTTCCTATGTCACTATAGCACTATGACAGCTGTCGCCACCAATTTATCTTTGAACATCACCACCCATTCGCTGATAAACAGATTGCTTGTAATCATAATCGATTTTCGTTTACATCGATCATTGATAAACTGAAAAAGTCAATCGTTTTCTAATTTTTTAAATGAAATATAGCCAGGCTCACCAATGACGACCAAATCACAGGACAGTAGTTTTTTTAAGATAATTGGATAGCGTTAAATGATTTTGTAATAGACAGACTTTTAACCGACTCTCACTCAGCAAAGAAAATAACTTTAAAGCCATTCAAGCACAATTCCCAGTCAACCATCATGATAAGACGCATGTTTACTTCTCTCGATCGCTCAAAAAATTTGATATTTTTAATATTTTATAAAAAATTTAGACGCGATCGTAATATTGTTTATTTTTTATTGAGATACCCCATGACTGCCTCATTAAATGGGCGCTTGGAATGCAGCAGCAACCAATACTCAAAAAAGGGTACTGAATTGATAGTAAAAAATGTATCTTTCGGTGTCGCAGAAACCAACGCGTCTAACGCGCGGGCATAGCTAGCATGACTATCTTTATCAAAAACACAGTAAATTTTGTCAAACGAGTGCCTGCGTCT
>JARRRL010000241.1:0-5816 GCA_037380725.1 Gammaproteobacteria bacterium
GCAACACAGACGATGTCGAAGAAGTCACCAATTATCTGCGCGCCTTTCGACTGGTGCAGGACAACCAGCGTGATCCACATGGACTGCCCATCAGCGTGCATCGCACTGATTACGCTCGCATTAGTGGTAATGGCGCGCCTACGTGCTACCGGAAATAACCGAATCTATATACAGTTAAAAAATCCTAGATGTTGAGTGGTGGTCACAAGGAATTTTTTGATTTTCTGTATGTATTTTGTGCGCTGTGCTAGAGGTGGAGGGAATGGTGGGTGTCCCGTTTGTTGCGTTTGTAATCTGAGTAATGCGTGCTTGGGTCGTAATGTTATTTGTGAAGGGAAAAACTGATACACATTAATTTGGCTAACAAGACATCGTTTATTTACCGAGTATCCGCTAAAGTTTGTTCCATTGTTGGCTTTTGCTATTTTCTTTATCTGCCTGATCAAGTTATCATGCCTAGCGTCCAAATAAGACTAGGCCTTAAGCTTGTATCTAAGCTGGCGCAGGCTACGCAGCACAACCTGTTTGTGGCGCGACAGTATTGAGAAAATAATAGTTATACCTAATACATCATCACTTCAATCAAGAAAAAAAGAAAAAAAGCAGAAACGCACAATCACATAGTTTCGTAAAAATTATTTCCAGCTGGTCGATACGAGCCAAAAGCAAGAATGGGGGGGCATTCGGTGGTGCTTGTGGGGATAAAATATATGACAGTAAAAGATCTTCTCCTGTTCATCGCAAGCATTAGCCTTATGAGCATCAGCTCATACATCGGTATCAGCTAGCATCACGATGAGTTGAAAGGGAAGGAAGACGGTGTCGAAAAATGGACCTGAAAAAAAGAAATCACTTCACAAAGTCACGTAAGGAGTCCATGTTATGTCAAATCCAATTAGCGGCGGAGGAACACCGTTCAAGCAGATCGTAGTCGGTGGACAGGAAACGACGGAGAGTTCTAGCGCAAATAATAAGTCTATTCATCGCCTTGCTCGGAGTTTCACAGAAAAGAAGGAAGGTGGACAGAAAACGACAGCGAGTCCTCGCGCAAATGATATGTCTATTCGTCGCTTTGCTCGGAGTGTCATAGACAAGAAGGAAGTTCGCTCTCACGCAAGAGCAGGGCGAGCCTCAGGTTCTGGTTCAGAAACGGCATCTATGCGTAGCGCATCGACGGCAAGCAATGCTCGTCAGCTGGATCGAATAAGACGACAAAAAGGCGATAGTACGGCTGATGACGATTTTGCTTCAGATGTGGTTGCAGAGCTCTTCGAATACCCAGAAATCGACTATTCAAAACTTGAGCCGTGGCCGGCAGCTGAGTAGAAATAAAGTGGATCCCATAGTCAAGACAACGATGACGGCAGTAGTCGCTCCCGTAGTTGATGGCCAGTTCTTGATCCGGGCGAATGTGGCAGCGTGTCAGTAATACCCGTCGTAAAATAAATCCATTGTACGCCACGCTCATGGCGTAGTTTGGGTGATCGTGGTGATTGAGAAAGCGTGTGAAATTGCCTTCCTCGTGGGCGTCTATTTAAGCAACTTGACGATTACTGAGGTACCGTAGGGGCGTCAGATGGCGTGAACACCAGTGAGGTTCCGTTCACGCCATTGCCGCTATTTATCCTGGCCGCTTCCATCCTGGCCGCTTATCCTGGTTGCTGTCCGCATAAATACCGGACGATGAGATACCATTATGGATCCAACTTGATTTGGAAATCGGCTTGGTTACCCCAAACTGGGCGGTAATTGCAATGCGTTGCGGGCACCGCCCAGGACAGGATGGTTCGGGCTTTGAGAGTCTGTCCGTTTTGTACGAGCGCTTGGAGTTTCTCGTTTGCCTGCACCATAACACCGTAATACCAGAAAGGTTGTTTACCGAATTGCTCGTCGTGTACGTGAACCGAAGCGGTATCAACCCGTTCCATACCGTTACCGAAATCCACGCAAACAGTTACCCACTCGTTGGAACCCGATCCAATAGCGGGCGTTCCGGCGAAACCAAAGCGTTGTCGAATGGAGAGAGAACACGCAAATTCTTCCCGCTGAGGGTGATAGGCGCACGATTCCAGGCCTTCGAATCTGGTATTTCCTGTGTTGGTAATAATCTGCTTATTGATATTTTTGCTAATAAAACTGTCGATAAAGTCGTTGTCGACGACCAGAGGGCAACCAAATTTTTGTGTGAGCGCCTCGTTGAGTTGGTCAGGTGATTTATATTCCAACGCCAATTTTGCTAATTCGTCATGCTCTGGTGGAGTCGTGCAATTGTCCTGAGCGTATTCCATTTCTACGGTAGATAGCGCCATGGCGTGCGTGGAAAGCGCTGTGCTGATTGTAGTGACTGCCAATGTGCTGATGGCAAAAGAGAATGTGTGTTTCAATAGCCTGTTGATTTTCATGCTTTCGTTGCTCCAGTGTGTTGATTGTTGACAAGTTTAATTGATCTATGAATCCTCATAAAGATTAAAAAATGAGCAATTGTTTAGCTCTTCGAGAACAAGAATAGCAAATAAAAAATCGGTTTCTGTATTTTTTATCTGGCTGAAAAAAGAAATCAGCAATTCGAGCCTGTCTCTAGGGCGTGATGCAGATCACAATAATTATCTTATTTGATCTCAAATTAGCGTTATGATTCATGTTAATAGTGATATTTGTAAAGAAAATTATATCCGAAAAAAATAAATATGAAATGTAAAAATTTCTCAAACGTTTACGGTACAGTGTGACGCGATTCCGGTTTTCTTTTGCCCACTGGAGCACATGATGTACCCACTGGGCCATATGGGGGGGCATGCTTGTGGGGAGTCTTTTGGTGAACGAGTGAGCGCGCATGATGAAAATGCTTGCCAGAAAGATCAATACGTGTACTAATCACTCTGTGAAAACGATCAAAGAGTACGAGAAGTGATTTCTCGTGTGTCGGTGTTTGTTCCGAATAGGGTGTGACTTAATCGTCTATGTTAAAAACGGTATTTGTTGTCGATAATGAAACGTCATTGTTGGACTCTCGCTTAGAGGCGATCAGCTTTGACGCGTATCTGTGCGATTATCCTAGGCTGAATGAACCTCGGATTCGCATCATCAACTTGTGTGATACGTCTCGATACTTAAGTCGGGGATATTACTGTTCACTTTTGGCGGAAGCGCGTCGCCATCATGTTGTACCCAGTGTTAAAGTCATTAACGAACTGCGTGAGACAGGCACTACCCTGTGGGTTCAGCACACCGTGTTGGGAAAACAGTTTCTGGCCCAAGATCACAATGAACAGCATCCCATCGTCATTTGCATGGGCGAAGTGGCGGACAGTCGATTTCGGAAATTGGCTAGCCTGGTGTTTCAAAAATACGCGACCCCGATTTTGACAGTTTACATCGCCAATGAAGCGACGGGGCTTCGGATTCAAATAAAACGGGTTTCTTTATCCGAGTTAACAGAAAGTGACAGTATTTTTTGTTTGAATACCTTGGAACATTATTCTCAAAAGGTGTGGCGATCAAAAGCAGAAGAGAAAAAATTCCGCTGGGATATGGCCATTCTGATTAACCCCGAGGAGGACATGCCGCCCAGTAATAAAGCCGCGATTGCGCGTTTTGTTAAGGCGGGAGAGAAATTAGGCATTCGAACACGGACGATTACAGCGAATGAGTTCAGTTATTTGGCTCAGTATGACGCGCTGTTTATTCGAGAGACCACGGCCATTGATCATTATACCTACCGATTTGCGCGTGAAGCGGAAAATCAAGGTTTGGTTGTGATCGATGATTCGAACTCGATTTTGCGTTGCTGCAACAAGGTATTTTTACACGATGCTTTCAGTTATCATCAGGTACCCAGCCTGCCATCAAAAATTATAGCGAATTTGTCGGATCACACATTGGAATCGATTGAGGAGAGCTTGCACTATCCCTTAGTGCTGAAAATGCCAGAAAGCTCGTTTTCCAAAGGTGTGTATAAGGTTGAATCGCGTACTGAGTTGCTGCAAGTGGCGAGGGAGCTGTTGCATACTCAATGGCCGGTCTTTGTATGCCTGTCGTTATTACATGGCCAAAAAACATTGGCAGATTTATAACCATAAGTCTAGGCGTTTTTCTACGGGGGGATTTGACTCATTGCCCACTTTTGAAGTGCCTGCTCCTGTCTTAAATTCGGCCATGAAGGCCGCTGCGGTGATTGGAAATGGGTTGTATGGTGTCGATATTAAGGAAGAGGGGGGGCGCGCCTATGTGTTGGAGGTAAATGATAACCCGAATATTGATCACGGTGTTGAAGATATTCGTCTTGGGGATGAGTTGTATATGCAGGTGATGGCTGAGTTTCTCCGTCGTTTGGAAGCACGAGGGCGGTAGATGGATCGCCCGGAAATTCGAGTTGCGGACCTGAGCGACTGTGATGCCTTGTTGAACATCGAAGCGATGTGTTTCAGCCACAGTGGTGATGGGTTTAACCGGCGACAAATGCGTTATTTGCTGAGTCGAGCCAAAGCAAAAACGCTGTTGGTCATGCAGGATGGTGATACGGCTGGGTATTGCTCGGTACTGTTACCCCAGCACCCAAGACCCGCCAGACTGTACTCGGTGGCGCTTGCACCCAAGCATCGAGGTCGTGGGTGCGCTGGGTTCTTGATGAACGCGGTTTTGGCTGAGGCCAGCGCAAAAGGTTATGCACGCATTCGTTTGGAAGTCAGCGAACAAAATGGCGCTGCGCAAAAACTGTATGCGCGGTTTGGGTTTGAGCGCATTCGGGTGATTCCCGGCTATTATGCGGATGGCAGTGGCGCGATTCGGATGGAAAAAACTTTGTAGTGATTTTTTAGTACTTTTTGAAAATACGTGATCTGAAAGTATATGTTCTGAAAAGCTACCGTTCACCGCGGCCCAGTTGAATTTCTAGGCGTAGGGTGATGGCGGGGGCGAGTTCACGATCGGTTTCCAGCGGCCAGTTGAGTTCAGGCTCTACTTCAGCGTATAACCAATTGTTGTATATGTTGCGGCGGTAACGAATACTCACCCCGTAATTGTTTACCACGGGTACGGGGCGCGTGTCGCCAACCATCCCTGCGTTGTAAGCAATGGCCCGAAAGGGATCAATTTGATGAAAAAGTGTAATACGCTGCGTCCAGGCGACGCCGTTCGTCTCTTGTGCGAAGGTTGCTGCACTGGTCCAGCGTGTTACGAGATCGGGTCTCAGTAGTTGTTCTACGTCAATTTGCGTTCGTTCCCCAAAGCCTTCATGATCACGCCAGTAAGTGGTTTCGGTGAAGCGTAAATTACGTTTGCTGCTCAGCGCCAGGGATTTACGATCGCGCGCTCGTACGAAGCTGCTGATGCCCGAGTCGAGTCGCGCACCAATGTCAAAATTCAGTTCATTGGCGCGTTTCTTTCGAGCAACCCAGCGTAATGCGGTGGCAATATTGTTGCTGTTATTGTCTGGGCCTTCGGGAATGACCTCGTTGGCGCTTGACAAGGTATCGGGATCGTCACTGTCGTCGGAAATGATCAAATTGAATTTGTTTTCAGCGTTGGGAAGTTGGATATTCGCTTTCACACGAGGGCGGAATTTCACTTCTGTGCTTACGTTGTTTTCCCATACAATGGAATTACGTATGCGCATAAAACTCTTGTTGTATTGTTCCTCGTAATTGATATCTCCAAAAAATTGATCAAAGCGTCTGACTTGATTGCACAGGGTTTGCGAAAGGCGAAAATGCGCGCGATCCAGCCACGGGAGATCGTTCGTTTCCGCGTTAGTGCAAGGCGTGGGCATACGGCGTACTGGCGGAATTTCTACGTTGTCACTCAAATAGGTGTTTTTT
>JARRRL010000242.1:0-3980 GCA_037380725.1 Gammaproteobacteria bacterium
AACTTTTGTAACTCAAAGCAAACGAACTCAAATCAACTCAAACTCACTCATTCAAAAACCGAACGGTCCACATAATGCCATGACTAGACAAGACAAAGAACCCAACCAAGAACCCAGCACGATTTCAACGCCGCAAATCGATAACGTCAATATACGCGCCCACGAACTGCTCACCACCCCCGATGAGTTAAAATCGTCGCTGCCTCGAACTGCCCTTGTCGATCAACACGTTAACGCCAGTCGTAACGCCGTCAAAGCCATCATCGATGGTAACGATCATCGCCTCGTGGTCGTCGTTGGTCCCTGCTCCATTCACGACACCAACGCTGCGCTCGATTACGCCACAAAACTCAAAGCACTTTCGGACGAAGTCAGCGATACCTTATTGCTCGTCATGCGCGTCTATTTTGAAAAACCCCGCACCACAGTGGGTTGGAAAGGCCTGATCAACGATCCGTACTTGAACGGCAGCTTCGCCATTGAAGACGGCATGCGCATCGGTCGCAAACTGCTGTTAACGATTGCGGAAATGGGCCTACCCACCGGCACAGAAGCCCTGGATCCCATCTCTCCCCAATATTTGCACGATTTGATCAGTTGGACAGCCATTGGCGCGCGCACAACAGAATCGCAAACGCACCGGGAAATGAGTTCCGGTCTCAGCACAGCCGTGGGATTCAAAAATGGCACAGACGGCAGCCTCAGCGTTGCCACGAACGCCTTATTGTCGGTGGCGCACCCACACAGTTTTCTAGGTCTCGACCCAAGCGGTCGGGTGTGCGTCATTCACACAGCCGGTAACGCGCACGCTCACATTGTACTGCGCGGCGGTGACGGCAAACCCAATTACGACTCCGTCAGCGTGGCCTTGTGTGAGCAAAATCTCCGTCAAAATCAATTGCCCACTAATATTATGATCGATTGCAGCCACGCCAATTCAAATAAAGACGAAACATTGCAACCGCTGGTGCTCAATAACATCACGCATCAGATTCTCGATGGAAACCAATCCATCTTTGGCGTCATGCTGGAAAGTAACTTAAACGGTGGTAACCAGAAAATCCCGCTGGATCACAGCGAAATGCAATACGGCGTTTCCGTCACAGACGCATGCATCGATTGGGAAACCACCTCACAACACTTACTGAGTATGCGCGATCAACTGAAGTCAATTTTACCGACTCGGAAACGAAAGTAAAATAAGTTAAAAAGATAAAAAAGACAGCCTCATCGGCAGCCGTCCCTTATGAAGTCGGCTACCGATGGGGCTTGAACAGGGCATCAAAGCACCCAACGATTCGATTATTTTTCAGTCCGTTTATTTTTTAGGTAAAATAAAAGTAAGCTCTGCGCCCCTTAGCGTATGACTACTGCCCACTTTTAGCCCCACACCATAAACGCGGCAGATATCAGCCACCACCGCTAAACCAATACCCTGCCCCGAAGCCACAGTCTCATCCAATCGCGCACCCCGCGCCAATACGCGTTCTCGATCCGATTCCGGAATGCCCGCGCCATCATCAGCAATCATCACCCGCAACGCATTGCCATTTTCCACATCACTCACACGCACCTGAATACGTTGATGTCCATACTTGAACGCGTTTTCCAACACATTCCCAAACACCTCAAAGACATCCGCTTCCTCCATCCTCACGGTAGCATGCCGCAGCGCGTCCGCCATTTGGAGATCCACCTGCATCGATTTGGCACTGTAAACCCGCTGCAGCGCTTCCAGTATTTTTATCAATAAAGGTGCCAGTTCCGTACGCTGCAACACCCGAGCGTTTTGATGCAACACCGAGCGCTTCAGATGGTATTGGATGATTTTATCCATGCGATCGATTTGTTCATTTACAGTACCTGCGCTGTCATCCCGCCACGCCTGATCCCGTTCCTCGACACCACACCATACACCTCGCAGCACCGTAAGCGGTGTTTTCAGTGAATGCGCCAAATCCGATAAGGTGTCTCGGTAACGCTCACGTTGAGCACGCTCGTGTTCCACCATGGCGTTGATGTTCTGCACCACAGGATCCAGTTCAAATGGAAATCTACCCTCAATATGACTGGTTTCCCCCGATTCAATATCCCGAATTTTTTGCGCTAAGCGCCCCAAGGGGCGTAGGCCTCGACGCAACAACAGCACCTGGATCACGCACAACAACACGCCCAGTGAAACAAAGCTGAACACCAGCCGGAATTGAAATTGACGGATTTGCGCTGTGAACGGCGCTTGATGCTGCGCTAAGGAAAATTGATACGCGCGCTGCTCACCGGATTCCAATGACCAACTCGACGCAAACGATAATACCCATACGGGCTCACCACCCAAGTACTCAGTGCGCCACGCAAAACCACCCACCGACAAAGCGGCTGGATTCGGTAATTGCCCTTTCCCCACCGTCGAGTGAGAACGCCACACAAGCCGCGCGCCAGCAGCAGAAACCCAGGCGTATTGCCCCGATGTCAGTTGATTAAACCGCTCTTCCGGTAAAGTCTCTGGCAGCCATAAATCCTCGTTGAGCACCTCGGCAACCGCCATCACCCCATACAAAGACGCTTCAAGACGATCACGAACGCCTTGCTCGATCGTGACCGCAAACACCTCAACCAAAATAACCACGGCTGCCACAACAAAAATCACCATTACGGATGCGCCAGCCAACAGAATGCGAAATTGCATGGAACGACAAAGACGCCGCCACAAGGGGAGCTCACCCATGTATCTGTCCACGTATCTGCCTAGGTATCCGATCAAGCAGCGCACGATCCCGCTCATTCGCTATGCCGTTGTTCAAACGCGGACGCGCAAAAACGATAGCCTCGCCCGCGCAGCGTCTCAAATGGTTTGCGCGTGTTATTGGGATCTATTTTGCGACGCAAGCGCCGCATAAACACTTCAATGGTATTGCTGTCTACGTCTTCATCTTGTCCGTACAACTGATCCATCAGTTGAGACTTGGACAACACTTCACCGGGATGTCGCGCAAAATATTCCACCAGGCGATACTCAAATTCCGTCAGCTCCAAGGGCATTTTCGACACGCTGACGCACTGCTGTCGACCATCCAGGGTAAACTCACCATAAACAATTTCCGCACTCGCGTGTCCCGCAGCACGACGCACCAAGGCATTCAGACGCGCCAACACCTCTTCTATTTGAAAAGGCTTTGCCACGTAGTCATCCGCGCCCGCATCCAAACCCGCTACTTTTTCTTGCCAGTGATCACGTGCCGTTAAAATTAATATAGGGGTTTTATTACCGTTGCGACGCACCGATTTAATCAAACTCAGCCCATCCAATTTGGGCAAACCCACATCCACGATGGCAACGCTGTAATCAAATTCAGCAAAAAAATAACTCCCTTCCTGGCCATCATCGGCTTCATCCACCACATAGCCCGCTTGGTTCAAGTACGCTGTTAATGCCGTACGTATTGACACCTCATCTTCGACCAACAACAAGCGCATGCGCCACGTCCCTCACCGCTTCTCTGATTGACTATTCCTAAAAAACGACGCCTAGTGCGAAATTTCGCCCGTCTGCACGTCCACGGAAACCACGACCACACGCCCCTTTGCCGTAAGCACCTTCACTCGGTAGACAACACGTTCGCCCTGTTGTTTCTCCGTAATCTTCAAGACCCGCCCAGGCACAACTTCCAATGCTTTTTTAACAGCGACTTCAGGTGAAATGGGCCCCACCGTCGGTGCCACCACCGCACGCGGCTTAGGCATGGGCGGGGCGCCTAAGGCCTCAGTAGATAGGAAGGGCATCGCTGCACACACCAAGCCGAAACACGCACGGCACCATAAAGTCCGTGCGTTCGTGCAAAAGCGGCTCCTGCTGTTACCGTACGCGTTTCGATTTTTCATGATCTGTGCTCTCTCACCCACAAACACCACACACTACTGTAATCCTATCCCCATTTAAGCCCATCCCTCTTTCTTTAACCCGATTACCCGATTACCCGATT
>JARRRL010000243.1:0-3904 GCA_037380725.1 Gammaproteobacteria bacterium
TTGGCCGCCAGGTGGCAGCGCGTTGATATCCGTCAGAACAAAGCTGCCATCCCAAGACATCCACTGTTCTCGACCGTTGTGGATGTGCTGATGAGACGTTTGGGTCAAGCGTTGATCAATGTGGTCGATGGGGCAGCCATTTAAAAAGTAGAGCCGTTTAGCGCGATCCGTTTCAGAGGTGTTGGTTGCTGTGATTTTGGTTTGCTCCGTCGCATTTTGGGGATTTGGGCGCTTGACGTGGAGAGTGGCGTTTTGCATAGCGTTGGGCGTACCTCGTGAGCGTTTTTTTGACTGGACGCGGCGATCGGATTGATCGGATAAAGTGATGGCGTATTGTTATTTTTTTATATGACAGTTTTATGTCAAATTTAAGTTAAACTGAAATGGGACGTATGACGCCAAATATGATTTATGTTAATTTTTTGTGGTGGGATTATTTTTATTCAGTATTTCGAGTGATTGAGACCAGACCGGTGGTCTTTTTTCTAAAAAAGCGGCGTTGCCTTCTTGGCCTTCTGGGCCGCACGCAGCGGATGCGAATGTGTGAGCCGCTTGATCCAGCAGCGCTTCGCTTACGCCGGAGGCGCTGCTGTGTAGCAGCGCTTTGGTGGCCGCGTTGGCGTGCGGAGCGCAGCGTGTGATGTCCGCACAAATGGTCTGAATCATCACATCAAGCTGCTCAGGAGTGGGGGCCACTTTGTCCACTAAACCGAGTGCGTGTGCTTCGCTGCCGCTGAGACGTTGGCCGAGGAGCGCAAGCGTTTTGGCGCGAGTGAGGCCAATTCGTTGCACCACAAACGGTGCAATTTGTGCTGGCGGAAGACCCAATCGCGTTTCGGGCATACCCACGGAAGCGTCGGCAGTCACCACGGCGATGTCGGCGGCGCACATGAGCCCAAAACCCCCGCCCAACGCGGCGCCATGTACCGCAGCGATGACGACGGCTGGGCAGGCTTGTACGGACAACAGTAAAGTACCAAAAGCGCGATTAAATGAGTACATCGCGCGATGGGTGTCTTGATTTGTACGGGCGTGGGCCATGTCTTTTAAGTCAGCACCGGCGCAGAACACTGGCCCCGTTCCACGAACAATTACCGCGCGCACGCGCCCCGCATCCCGAGATAAATCGCTGAAAAACGTGGTGAGTTCGTGTATCAGCGTCTGGTTCATGGCGTTTCTCGCCTCGGGGCGATGCAAGCAGACGGTGTAGAATCCAGCGTGATGATGAATACGAAGTGTTTGAGGTGCTGGGCTTTGGTGTTGGTGCTGATCCATATGTGACCTCCGCTAAATGGTTTCATCTTGCAGGGGTAAGATGTTCATGGTCTTACAGATGATATCCAGCATCATCTCATCAGTACAGCCGTCGATGGCGAGCAAGCGCCAGTCACGGTAGTGTTGATGTATGGGGGAGGGTTGCTTGAGACCGGAAGCGGCCCAAAATGGTAAACATTTGTCGGAAATTTTTCTCATTAAGCGAACAGATTTGAGCTTAGCCATGGCGGCCAATTGCATCACATCTTTGCCAACCATGTAATCGTCGCAGGCGCGGTACACCAATGAACGCAATAGCTCCACTTCGGTTTTCATTTCAGCGATCTGAAAGTGGACGTATTGGTTGTCAATCAAAGCTTGACCGAAGGCGTTGCGTTTTCGACCGTGCTCGATAGTGAGCGCTAGGCATCGCTCCATGCCGAGTAATGTGCTGGCGGCACTGGATAAGTGTTCTTCTTGAAATTGCATCATTTGCATGGGAAAACCTTGATTTTCCGCACCAATTCGATAGTCGATGGGGACGCAGACGTCGTTGAAATACACCGGTGCGGTGTCGAGCGCGTGTGTGCTGATTTGTTCGATGGGCGTCCCGACAGATACGCCGGCGCTGTGGCGCGGTACGATGAGGAATGATTTATTAAAGAGGGGCTTGTCCGTACTGGTGTTCGCCATGACACAAAAGAAATCCGCTTGTGTGGCGTTTGCGACCCATGCTTTTTCTCCGTTGATGCGATAGTGATTCTTTTCTTTTTGAGCGATGGTTTGAATGCCCGTTATGTCGATGCTGAAGCCGGATTCATTAATGGCCAGGGCTGCAACGGATTCGCCTCGAATGGCAGGTTTTAAAAAGGCGTCGCGCAGTTCATCGCTGCCAAATCGGGCGAGTATGGAGGTAGCCATACACATCTGAACGCTGATAGCAAAAACCACATCGCTGTTGGTGCAAGCACCCAGCGCCTCTGCGGCGATGAGTGCGTAACGATAATCCAGCCCCATGCCGCCAAATCGTTCGGGTTTATTGATGCCGAGTAGCCCCAAATCCCCCATTTTTTTGAAAATGTCGTGCGCGGGAAAAGGCCCAGATTTTTCCCATTCTGCTGTGTATGGATTGAGTTCGTTGGTGACAAACTGTTCCATGGTGCGTTGAAGGGCTCGGTGCTCTTCCTGACACTGCATGGCGACTCTCCTGGTGTTAGGCTGGTGTTAGGCGTTTGACGATATGAGTACAAATTGTAAGCAATTTTGAATTGGGGTTGATGGGGGTCGCTTGGTGTTGACACATCCTGTTCGATTTACGCGCTAAAGTCCAGCGCGGACTCGTCGAATGTAAGCAACTTGAGGTCGAGAGGAAGTGATTGATTTTGCACAAAAGTGAAGAGACTTGAGTCTGTGTCGCTCGGATCTAATCGATTGAAACCCAGGAACTTATTTGTTGCTTGTTTTGCCGCTTGTTGCGCGATGAGTGAAGCGTATGAAGATGCGTGACACAAAACCTGACTGATATAGTAAAAAAATTAACTTGCTCGTACCGCTTAGCCCGAGTTAACTTGAATCTGTGCAGTGTGGAGAGTCAGATATTTGTCATTACTTTTCCTCATGCGCGTGTTTTGGAGGTGAGAACTCCAATCTAAAAGTGGTCTGCACATGCGAACAGATCAATATGAACAAATGGATAATAATAATAAACAAGAAATGACGATAACGAGGTGAATCCGTGATGGAGCATGAAAACCGGGGGACCGCTGCGGCGGCATCCAGTGACGCTCAGTCGGACCAATCCGAGGCACCTAAAAAGAAAGTCGATGCGCGTACTCGTATTTTACAAACCGCATCAACTGAATTTGCTCGGAAAGGGTTTGACGGAGTTTCGACCACTGAAATTGCCAAAGAAGCGGGTGTCACTCAACCCCTTATTCATTATCATTTTAAGAGTAAAATGGCCTTATGGCAGGCCACGGTTGAGCAAATCTTTAAAGCGTTACGGGATGAGTTTGCAAACACCCGTATCGATTGCTCTGAGCTGGGTCAAAAAGAGCGCATTGTTGAATTGCTTCGTCGATTTGTGCAATTTGCTGGTAAATATCCTGAGTTTGGTCAGTTTCTGTTGCGTGAAGGTACGCAGAAATCGGAGCGGTTAGAATGGATGATTGACACCTGGGGAAGGCCCACATTGGGCTTGGTGGTCGATG
This sequence comes from Gammaproteobacteria bacterium, assembly GCA_037380725.1. Classification (GTDB taxonomy): domain Bacteria; phylum Pseudomonadota; class Gammaproteobacteria; order Pseudomonadales; family JANQJO01; genus JARRRL01. The sequence goes on from JARRRL010000243.1 coordinate 3,465, forward strand.
ATTATCGCCGTGGTATTGAGGAGGGTTGGCTAAAAGATATTCCTTTTCCGCAAGTGATTTCCATCATTACGGCGGCCAGTATGCAGTTTTTTGCGTTAGCGCCTATGATTGAGAGCATGTATGGTGTCGACTCTCACGATCCAGAGCAGGTTAAAATTCATACAGATACTGTGGTTGATTTGATCAGTAACGCAATGTTTGTAAAAGACACCATCGAAGCGGCATGAAGCAGCATAGTTAACTAAAAGAATAAGTTGACTAAAGAAAATTATCCGAGCCTTGCGATTGTGTTTGCAAGGCTTGGCTTTTCGGCATGTTTCACCTTAACCCTTAACATTTCACTTTAACTCTTAGCAATGTAGTTTGATCGATTGAAATACAGGTCAATAATACATCTGATGTATACCTAAATCGCTTGTTTTTGGTCCTGATGAAAAAAA
>JARRRL010000243.1:3922-4486 GCA_037380725.1 Gammaproteobacteria bacterium
TGATTCCGATAGAGTTGACAGAGACTGAAATATTCGTAGAATAGCGTTCTCTCGATCGGGTGGTTAGCTCAGCTGGGAGAGCATCGCCCTTACAAGGCGAGGGTCGGGGGTTCGAACCCCTCACCACCCACCACATGTTTGTGTAGAGTTTGTGAAGACTGGCATGTTTGGGAAGATCGAGTTGTAGTCAAACCAGCAGTGTTTGAATGGTTATGGAGCGGTAGTTCAGTTGGTTAGAATACCGGCCTGTCACGCCGGGGGTCGCGGGTTCGAGCCCCGTCCGCTCCGCCATCTACATTAGACCTCATCTGAGTTGTCCTTCTATTCCTATTATACTTTTCATATGCATACGGGCGTATAACGCTGAGCTGCAGCATTTGAAGATGCGAAATCTGACATCAAATTGCTTGCGGTCTGCGACGTTTTTGTGGCGCTTTGTGTCAAGTTTGTGCCAATTTCGTATCTATAGCTCGCAGAATGCCATAAAAATGCACAACCTGTCGGTAAGCAGTCTAATCTTTAAGAGTAGAGTATGCTCTGCGAATACGTATGCAGTATCTAAAT
>JARRRL010000244.1:0-3848 GCA_037380725.1 Gammaproteobacteria bacterium
TTATTTAAAAAACTCTATTAAAAAAATTTTCTTCTTATTCATTTTAGGCTCCAAAGGTGAGCCACATGCGGAACAAAAGTTCCATTTTCATCAGACCCCATAAAATGGCAGGCATCTGAACAAATTACACCATTCCAAAGAGTTACATGACCCCTGGCATTCAACCAACCACTCCCTGAAAAAACAATTATGCCCTTCTCCCCTCTAAAGTCTGAATTCTTTGGCGATTTAATTGATGTGTCAGGCTTCCCAAAAATTTCCTCAAGATAACGAATCATATCATTGACTCTATACATGTATTGTTTTTTGTCTTTTCCACTAACTACAGCGTATTTTGTACCGGCTGGAACTGATATCCCGCACTTGTTCAACACATAGCTCATACGTATAGGGCAAGCATTCTGAAACACTCCCGAATCGGTGTTCATTTGGACGTGACCACCGATTTTTCTTCCCACATCCTTTACTGGAATATTTATTTCCGAGAAAAACACCCATGCTTTTGCAAAATTTGGTCTTAAAACTGCCATCTACATTCTCTTTTAATTTAACAGTTTATTCATCGACGGATTCGCCCCTTATTCCGGAGCATAGCATCTTTAAGTTTACGTTAGAATCTCATAAAAACATTTCTTATTCAACTAGTTATAGGATCTACTCTCATCTCACCAACCACCATCGACTCCCTGAAAAAGCGTCAAATCCGACGGTGATCCCAGATATCCAGTCATTTCAGACGCATATTCCGGTAAATATCCGGGATTTGCGTCGCGCCTTGTCAACTCTGTGACCTGTATCACAGTCCAGTCGACCTTAATACTGTATAAATAAACAATCTTTGCAACTTAGGAATCTCTCATGGATATACCCAGACCTATCTCCAACCAATCCACTCGCTTCTTAGACCGACTCACCCTCTTCATACGCTCGCGAGGCCTAGCCTATCGCACAGAAAAAACCTATTGCCTCTGGGCGAGACGATTCATTCGCTTTCATGCCTATACCAACCCTGCTCAGATGCAAGTTAGTCACATAGAGCCCTTTCTGAGTCACTTGGCGGCGGATCGTCACTCGTCGATTAACACGCAACGTACAGCGCTTAATGCTTTGGTGTTCATGTTTCGAGAGTTTCTGAAACGGGAAGTCGGTGAACTTGACTTCCGCCAAGCCAAGAAACCACGAAAATTACCCACAATATTGAACCGAGATGAAGCAATTGCTGTGCTTTCTCAACTACCAGGGCATCGTCGTCTAACCGTACAACTCATGTACGGCAGCGGTCTTCGCGTGATGGAGGCGGTACGGTTACGTGTAAAAGATGTCGATTTTGCAAATCATGGCTTGTTCGTGCAAGAAGCTAAAGGTGATAAAGCCCGCCGTACCTTATTACCAAAGAAGCTCTTACCCCTACTGCAAGCCCAAGTTGAGTATGTTACCCACATTCATAGAACGGATCAACAAGCGGGCAAAAGCGGTGTCTATTTACCAAACGCGCTGGCAAGGAAATACCCGAATGCCCCATTTGAGCTGGGATGGCAATATCTATTTCCTGCGAGCAAATATTCCATAGATCATCGCAGTGGCGTTGAGCGTCGGCATCATATTGGTGAGCAACAGGTTCAAAGAGCTGTCAAGCACGCAGCCCGCCTCGCTAGCATTAACAAACGAGTCACTTGTCATACATTTCGTCATTCATTCGCTACGGAACTACTGCGCCAAGGTGCCGACTTACGCAATATCCAAGAAATACTTGGGCACAGTTCAATTGAAACAACACAACTTTATACCCATGTGGTCGGATTACACGAACGCGGAATGATAAGCCCGATAGATGTACTTTAAGCACGCTACCGCCCGACCAGTCATATGGCGCATCAATAGGGTGGAGATCTGATCTTCAAGAAAACATATTTAACGTGATCAGTGATCGAATTCAAGGAATTTTGGTTCTGTCGCAAAGTTGAAGGTAGCAATGGTATGATCATTGGCCATTCAGTCGCTTACCGACACCAGAGAGCAAATAATGATCAGCTTCAAAGGAAGGCACTTTCCAAGGTTCTGTCGCAAAAAATTTGCCAAATACGGGTAGCCAGCTCTTTTCGACAGATTACGCGGCTAACGCATAGAACAAGTCTACGGGAGACTCATCGTCTCCCAAAACATGCTAGCCTTTTTTCAGCATGCGCCAAAGTTCGACGCCACGAATAGTATTGTGGGCTGAATAAAACTTTTGTGCTTTTCTGTCTTTTTCTCGCTCTTTTGAATTCAACCGTAATGATGCAGAACTCCACGTGTTAAGAGCTCCCTTATATTCCTTAAAGCTCTTTTCTTGTGAACACATATACGCATCATAGGCGGATTGAATCAACAACTATTGACTAGCAGACATTTGCGTCAACACTTCAAGCCGTATCGCAATATCAGGAGTAACGGGGTTATGCCCATTCAAAATCCGTGACAAATGTTGTCGGGTAATACCTAACAGATAAGGATGTTTTTGTGAGATTCAAGTGGTTACGGCATCATTCTGCAACTTCTCTCCATGCAACAAGGCCACGTAAACTTAAATATGTTATACTCCAGAATAAGGGGAGAATCCGACGATGAATAAACTGTTATGCCTTTAAGGAAAACCTGTGACACCTCTTGAAAAAATTCAAAAAATGAACGAATTGGTAACAGACATAAATAATGTTCTGATGATAAATGGTGTTCAAGAACAAATAACCCTCTCAGACATCACGATTACTGATAAAACAGTTTCCGACTTGGTTAAGCCCAATGCGAAGCTATCAGATGCTATAACCAATCACTTGTGGCCCAGCATTGGGGCTGCAACTGTTTACCACTACACGTCACGACCTGCCGCTGAAAATATAATTGGTACTAAGACTTTCCGTCTTAGTAATATTGCTGGTCGCTACAATGATGGTGAAATCGAAACCTTTTGTAAAACGCATAATTTGCAAGGCTATCTCGAACAAGATGAAAATGGAGACCCGAAGTACAAACATTTGATAATGCCTAACACTTTCTATGCCTCCTTTACAGATGTGGCGTTAACTAAGAAGCAAGAGGAATATTTCTGGAGGAACTTTGCTACCTGTGATGGCGTTAGATTGAAGATCGAAATTACGGCATCAAATCCAAACCTAAGAAAAATTAAGTATGAACAAAACGAAGGTACGCCAATCAAGTTGTTGTCTGATTTGATCAGCTGTGTTCGTGATAAATACGAACGAGAGTTCATTCTAAAAGGGATTTCTCGAATTTGCTCGTTTTATCTGTCTGGGAAAGATTACGGAATTGAGAATGAATATAGAGCTTTGTACCGGGTTTGGGAGGGTTTCGGACCGCAACCAATAAATAATGACCCAAGCAGCTATATTGAGTTACCACTGGATGCAATGAGTGAATGCGGCTACCAACTGAAGATCGCGGAGGTGCATGCAAATAAACAACTTAATATTCCGAATTCATATGTATTTTCACAAAGAGGGGCATAACAATGAGCTCGTGTGGGACGCTACGCCGCTCTGCGGCTCGCGCCCCACAGCTTGAGCGTTAAATTTCATTTGAGATAGTCGAAATATGAAAATGCTGATAAAAGGCGTTTCTAAGCTTGATGCTGAGTAAATTTAACAAGCGCATGTTGTCGAACTGGTTTTCCGCTGCGCTCCAAACCAGCCGCAAACAGCTTGAGTCTGTGCATCTCAGCGCATCGGGCTTAATCGTTTACGCGACCGTGAAGCAACAGACGCAATAAGCGATTGCCGCTGATGATCTTGATGCCCGAGTGATTGAATACACGCGCGCCCTTCCCGGTTTTTCCCGTATGGATGAACAAG
>JARRRL010000245.1:0-4754 GCA_037380725.1 Gammaproteobacteria bacterium
GGGGGGAGATGAATGACTGACTTTCTACAGCACGCGTTATTAGCAAGTGGTATCACTGACTTTTTCCACCAAGCGACCCTGCCGATACGAATCCACTATACCAATCAGCCACACTACGATTAATACCGTGGTGGCTATGTTGAGTGAAGCACTTAATGAAGAAGCTTCGGCACGAGAAGATTGCTCCGATAGCAAGCTTACAATTGCATTCACATCCAGACTTGCTGCTTCATTTTGTAGCGCCTCAACAATTTCCAACGCATGATGCACAGCGTCTAAAATAATAAAATAAAACGCCATTACAGCGCCGACAGACAATAAAATGCCAACAACATACCGCTTCAAATACAAGTGACCAGCGCCCGGAAAAACCAACGCTGACAACAAGACGGCTTTGGACGATTTCTTCATGAATGGCTGCGCCCCACTTTCTCACTTACTCTGATCGTAAACACTACTGCAAGGTATCGCATGGCAGAAGCATTCTAGCTACATCATTGATAACGTCATTGAAATGGTAAACGCATCTGTAGTAAAGCTTGCTTATCCGTACGACAGGACAGATCGCGTCCTATTAGCACACAATTTAAGCTTACCAAAGGTTGCTTCTCCGTCGTATTCACGGAATATAACAGCTAGCCAGATTGTCCTACTTGTTTCAGTCAAGGTCAATGCCTGCCTTACGCTGGAACTTCCATCAGGCATCATCGCAAGGACAGATCGTAGTTGTTAAATTTTTTAAAGGAAAAATTACCGCTGTAAAAAATAAATAATCACATTTCTTCTCATTGAATACGCTCATCAGACACGATACGATCGATAACTAATATTAGCAACACATATTCATGTTGCTTATCACTCTGTTTCCCGACTCTCATTTATTCCACTGCATCACACAAGCTGAAATATTTACACAAACATTATCTGTATTGCAGCAAAATAACACGAACGCAAGGAGAACAACTTGAATGGACATTTATTCAATGCTGTACCCTCACACTCTGACTTTAGCCTCACTCGCAGTAACGTCATGACTAAAATCTTAATCAGTAAATTAAAGTGCTCACATTGGATGAACGGATTGATTTAGAAACAAATTTTTTGTTATAAAATTTTATCTGAAAATCCATTATTGACGTACAGGCACTGTAATCCAATCGCACAGTTCGTTTTTGAGGAAGAGAAATGATGCTTAACGCTATGGGTAATAGTTGGCACACGACACAGTCACAGACACAGCATAATCTGTTTTTCAAATTTATGACGTTGTCGTACGCGACATTTCCAGCGGCAACGCCAACACAGGTGATTATGCGCTTCACTATGTTAAAGCACCGCAGGCCAATGAGCATGGTGATCTTCCCAACGCGAGCTCGGTGACCGAACGCATTGAAGTCGGCGATTTGGACACCTACCGCATCAGCGCCACCCAAGGGGAGGAGTTCTCACTCACGCTCGTTGATCAGGAATTAGGTGCGTTTATCCCTGAAATTACGGTTTTTGGTCCCGATGGCAATTTTATTCGGCGCGGCTTTGGTGCCACCGTTGCATCGATTGTGAATTTAGCCGCGCCCACCAGTGGCGACTACACGATTTTAGTGCGCGACATCTCCAGCGGCAACGCCAACGCGGGTGATTATGAACTTCAGTACGTCAAGGCACCGCAGGCCAATGAGCACGGCGAGCTTCCCAACGCGAGCTCAGTGACCGAACGCATCGAGGTCGGCGATTTGGACACCTACCGCATCAGCGCTACCCAGGGCGAGGTGTTCTCACTCACACTCATTGATCAGGAATTAGGTGCGTTTATCCCTGAAATTACGGTTTTTGGTCCCGATGGCAGTTTTATTCGGCGCGGCTTTGGTGCCACCGTTGCATCGATTGTGAATTTACCCGCCCCTACGAGTGGCGACTACACGATTTTAGTGCGCGACATCTCCAGCGGCAACGCCAACGCGGGTGATTATGAACTTCACTACGCCAAAGCGCCGCAGGCCAATGAGCACGGCGAGCTTCCCAACGCGAGCTCGGTGACCGAACGCATCGAGGTCGGCGATTTGGACACCTACCGCATCAGCGCCGCCCAAGGCGAGGTATTCTCACTCACGCTTGTTGATCAGGAATTAGGTGCGTTTATCCCTGAAATCACTGTTTTTGGTCCCGATGGCAGTTTTATTCGGCGCGGCTTTGGTACCACCGTTGCCTCGATTGTGAATTTACCCGCCCCTACGAGTGGCGACTACACAGTATTAGTGCGCGACATTTCCAACGGCAACGCCAACACGAGCGATTATGAACTTCACTACGCCAAAGCACCGCAGGCCAATGAGCATGGTTTCGTACAAGGCAGCGGCTCACGTAATGAAACGATCACAAGCGGCGACTTGGATACCTATCAATTTACGGGTGTTTCGGGCGCGTTGGTAAATCTCGCCGTGACAGATATTAATGAAACCGCATTAATTCCAGAAGTGACACTGTTCCGTCCCGATGGCGCTTTTTTACGCCGAGCGTTTAATGATACCTCGGCTGTGTTATCCCAAGTGCGCTTACCGATGGATGGTATCTATACAGTCTTGATTCGGGATATTTCATCTGGTAACGCCAACCAGGGGGATTATCTATTTGAATTCGATGTCCCCTTAGGAAGCATTTCGCAACCCATGCCTGTATCTATGATCAGTGGTCCAACGCAGATCGCACTCGGTGAAACGATTATCGTGAATGGAAGTGACTCCACGTCACCCAGTGAAACGCCTTTGACCTACGAATGGTCCTTGGAGCAAGCACCCGAGAACAGCGCACTGAGCAGTGCGTCAATTGTAGACGCTCAAACGCCGATAGCTCAATTACAGCCTGATGTGGTGGGAGAATATACTCTTTCGCTGACCGTAAATGACGGCAATGAATCCTCAAGCGCCTCTTTCGTCATCGCGGTGCAAAATAATCCCCCCATCGCCAATGCCGGTGAAGACCTGGATGTCGAACTGGGTCAGTTAGTGGAACTGGATGGTTCAGCCTCGAACGATCCAGATGGACACCCACTCACGTATCAATGGCAGTTTCTGAGTGTGCCAACCAATAGTGAATTAACGGCTATCGACGAAAATGACAATGTTCGCGTACAGTTCACCCCCGACCTTGCTGGTGAATACCGTGTGGGTTTAACCGTAAACGATGGTTTTGATGACAGTCCCATGGCGATCATTACGGTTCGAGCTGTGATCGGAAATGTACCCCCAAATGCAGTGATCAATACCGCCGATACGGTGATTTTGGGAGAATCGCTGAACTTATCCGCTTCGGCAAGCACTGATCCCGATAACGATACACTCAGCTACCAATGGCAATTGGAGTCCGTGCCAGCGAGCAGCAACTTACAAAGCATCAACATTCAAGGCGCTCAAACACCCCTGGCGTCGTTTACGCCGGATGCAATGGGTCTGTATCGCGTGTCTTTAACGGTTTCCGACGGTGAAACCAGCAGCGTGAGCACCGCTGAAGTGATCGTAACCATGGCAGAGGTGGAAAATATCGCGCCCATTGCGATAGCGGGTGACGATATTGCCACATTTATCGGTAATAACGTCACGCTGAATGGTGCGGCCAGCAACGATCCGGATGCATCACCAACGTCTTTGATGTTCGAATGGCGTTTTGTGTCCACACCAGATGACAGTGCGCTGACGAATGCAAGCATCCTCACCGCGAATCAAGCATCGGCTTCTTTTGTACCCGATGTTGTGGGCGATTTCGTGTTGAGTTTAACCGTATCGGATGGAGAAATTGAACAATCGGATAACGTGCTGGTGATGGTCACAGACATTGAGCCTCCGATTGAGTCCCCGGAAATATTGATGTGCGATTTGACGAACGATGGACTTGTTGATACCACTGATATCAGCGCCATCCTGGCTTTGCTTGGCACTAATGATCTTTCAGGGACGAATCAACGGGCAGATTGGAATGAAGATGGCATCGTGAATGTTTTGGATGCACGGGGTTGCGTGTTGCAATGTACGAATGCCCAGTGTGCTGCGGAATAACGAGCGCGTAAATGGTGTATGATCGATACGGAGAATCTGTTATGAAAATGATAAAAGAAGCGTTATCCAGTGCCATTGTGCTCGCAAGTTTATCGATGCCCACTGTGTCAAATGCAGTGCCGATATTGTCTTTTGGGAGTGCGTCGACGGATTTTTCCGTCACGCACAGCGTCGGGGATACCTTCGGTTTGGATGTGTGGCTGTCGGGGCTGAATGATGTCGATCTCGGCGGGTTTGAGTTATCTTTAGCGTTTGACGCCTCCCCCATCGCTTATACCTCGACGACGTTCAGCGATGAATTGTTGTCAAACGACTTTTTTGGTCTGCAAGCGAATGAAGTCGGAGCGGGGCACATTGATTTGAGTGGTGTTTCACTGGCCACTGATTTATCGCAGCAAGCCGATACGCTCCATCTCTTTACGCTGAATTTTGATGCGCAGAATGTGGGTGTTAGTGAGCTGACGTTTACGAATACTTTATTTTCTGACGCACTTGCACAAGCGTTTGAGACAGAGGCTCATCGGGCAACCGTAACCGTCACATCGACGCCACCCTCCGTCAACGTTTCCGAACCCGAAACCGTATCAATATTCTTTGTGTTGGGAGCAGTCATGTTGGGGGGTGTGAGACGGTGGCGCTTGAGTCAAAATAAATATGTTCTTTGACCACCTTGATTATTAGGCTGATTCAAATTTGCGCTTTGTTATA
>JARRRL010000246.1:0-6388 GCA_037380725.1 Gammaproteobacteria bacterium
AACACGGTCTCCTTACTCTGGATCAATTCGAAGCCCTTACCCAGAACGGTCACGTGACGACATCAGGCACCTTAGATGTCCGTGGCCCCACCCCCACCATCACCGTCCAACACAGCACGCAGGGCTTGCAGTTGAACCCTTTATTAGTCGGTATTTTGAACAAAGATGTGATAGCGGGCTTAGCCAACATAACAGTTCAAATGTCCAGCCAAGGCAATACGCTCGACACCCTCATTCAAGGTTTAAGTGGAAACGGGCAATTCAGTTTAGAAAATGGTGCGCTGAAAGGCATGAATCTGACCGAACTAGCACACAGCGCGCTCAAGGACTGGAACACTTTGCTCGCCAGTTTTTTGCCTCAGGATTATCAAAAACGGGTTCCGCCCGCATTCCAGCGCGATACGGAAATTCAAAAACTGTTGACAACGCTCACCATACGTGAAGGGAAACTACAGGCCAATCGCATCGACGCTAAGCTCAAAGGTTCCGCACTCAGCGGCGGTGGTGAAATCAATCTGAGTACCTTCGGCTACGATTCACAGCTGAAACTGAAACTGTCTGAATCCCTCACCAATCCTTACATCGCACAACTGGAATGGCCACTGCAGTGCAGCAGCAACACCAAACGCCTCATTCCGTGTAAAATTGATAAACACGCCGTTGGTCGACAAATCGAGAAAATGGCCGCTAAAGAAGCAAAAAGAAAAGCTAAAGCCACGATCACCAAGAAAGTAGCCGACAAACTGGGCATCACGGAGTCTGTCAACTCTCCCGAAGACGCCGCAAAAGCAAAACTTCGAGAGGAAGAGAAACGAGCAAAACAACGTTTAAAAGAGCAACTGCAAGAAAAATTTGGTGGCTTTCACTAACACGCCACTGCAGCAATCACGACAGCAAAACCAATCACGACAGCAAATATGGTTATTTTGATCTTCCGTACGCATAAGAATAGGCGCTTTTTTATTCGAAATTTGGGGAAAAGGCGTCTAAAGTAGATCAAAAATAAACCTGAAGTTTAACTGTGCCTCAATCATAACCTCACATTACTTATTTTGTCTGCAATACTTATCTGAGAGATGCGGACACGGAAAGATCAGGGAGGGATGATGAAGCAGCGCCAAGAAATCACTTCAGTTCACCCAATCTCTGCCTCTCAAGCCCTCTTAGCCTAGACTAAACAGGTGACTAATACTGATACGCCACGAACGGTACAGAGTACGTTAAGCTATGAAAAGGATTCAAAAAGTTATACGTCATTTATCGGTCGGAACCAAAATTCAACTGGCTATTTCAACCAATGTTGTTCTCGCAATTCTAATCGGTGAGTACATCATCTACAGCATACTTCATTTTGAAGGTCTTTTAGCCACGCTCATCAACGTGATCATTAACAGTGTGATTGCTTTTTGCTTTGGTTTCTACGTCTCACGTGCTATCACGGAGCCACTGCTCAAACAAGTGCGTCTACTGGAAGAAATGAACACCGGTCGAGGTGATCTCACCAAACGTTTAGACCAATACACCAACGATGAAATTGGCGACCTTTCAGGACAATTCAATCAATTTGTTGAGCATTTGCTCGAGATGGTCAAAGGCATCTCGAACGGCGTACAATGTATGAACAGCTCCATTCGCTATTTTAACCAGACCGGACACAACATCAAAAGCAACGCTTACTTGCAAAGCAAACAAACGGATAACATGGTGACTGAAATCGATACCATGTCCCAAACTGAACACGGTATCGCTTGTGACAGCGAAGAAGCGGAACTCATTGCGCAAACATCAAAAGAAAGTGCCGAAGCTGGACTTCACGTGGTTGAACAAACCATCAACGGAATGAAATTCCTTTCCGAAACGGTTGGGCAAAGTAGCCATCAACTGCAAACATTAAGCAGTTCTTTCGACACCATTGACAGTTTTGTGGTATCCATTAACAGTATCGCGGAACAAACCAATCTACTCGCCTTGAATGCCGCCATCGAAGCGGCACGAGCGGGCAATCACGGTCGTGGCTTCGCTGTGGTGGCCGATGAAGTGCGTGCCCTGGCAACCCGTACCGGTCAAACATCCGTAGAAATTAATAAACTCATCAACACCATGCGCAGCAACATGAATGATCTGGTGCAGGCGCTATCCAGCAGTATCGAGCAAGTCACGCAAGGTGTTGCGTTATCACAAACAGCGGGGGAAACGCTTCAAGAAATTGTGGAGCACTCCCAAGAAGTTGCTGAAAAAATCCATAAAATCAAGTACAAAGTAAATCATCAACTGGACATTGCTGACAAAGTGAAAACCGAAGTAAACACCATCGCCAAACTGGCGCACCAAAACGGAGATGCCGTCGCTCAAGTGGTGAACTTTTCCGAACAGCTCTCGCAACAAATGGACAGCATTCAACATATTGTTGATGACTTTAAAATTCAATAACGCTGGAACAGTGACTATCCGGATAAACACCGTTCCTCCGCTCTCCTCAAGCCAAGCCATCGATACCGTTGAATCAATCAGGATGCTCCCCCGGTGGGGGTCTACAGCACAGAACAAACGATCTGATTAATTTATTAGCACTCGCTCACCTTTAATGCAAATATTTGCTCTTTAAACATACGCCTAAATAGTGTTACTTCATTTACTATTCAAGTTATGCTAGAGCGAGTAGCTCGCTCATACATTATCAGGGCTTCCATTTCAGCCAGGTGACAAACAATGCCTTCTATATCATCAACGTTGGCACACGCATTCAAAAGTAGATCATCCACTTCAACTGAAACACAACATCAATTCAAGTGGCAGAAACTCAACCCTATCCCCCACTTTAACAAAATGATCCGTGTATTCGGGTATAAGGATAACCGCACGCCCCCCATCATCAGCACACCGTCGCTTGAGAATACAAAGCGCATTACGAATACACCTGAACACATCTTTGAACTGATCGACAGGATGGCGCTCGACAACACACCCAAGGGCAAGACGCTGGACGATTTATTTAAATTAGAAGACCTCTACGACGACCTGAAACAATTTTATTCAGAAAGTGTCATTTCGGATCTCATTACCTTAAAATGTGAAAACCTAAGAAACGACACGAGCATACCTCAGAACCAGTTAGAAAAACGAATAATTTTTTATAGCCAACTGCTAAAGTTTCACACAGAACAAAACACAGCAGACACGCCAGCCGTAAACGATCTATCTCAAGAGGACTATAATAACAGCACAAATGACTTGGCTCGCACGTACGGCGGAAAATACAAAGGACTTGTTGAATCAGAGAACATGCTGCAACAAGTCAACAAACAAAATCCAGATTTAAACATTGCAATACCACGCTTCATCGGCCTCAGCACACAAGAAACCGAAGCCGCCGTTAAAAATGAAAGGTGTCCTAATAAGCTCTTGGCATTCCTGCAAGATTATAAAAATAAACCGGATATCCGATTTATGGTGAGAAGTTCTTCCACACAGGAAGATCAATCAGGCCAATCAAACGCCGGATGTTATAAAACCATATCCAATGTAAATCATTCACCCGAAGCCATCTTAGACGCCATTAAAGAAGTGTATCAGGCTTTTAGCTCGGATAACGCTCACGCTCAATCCGCACTCTATAGTAGTAATGGTAATTCAAGCTCACCCCATCAGAATCACGGCGCGGTGCTAATACAAATTATGATGGGGGAAACCAACCAGAATGAGCCGAATACCGTATCCCAACTCGACTCACGCCCAATGCCGATGCGAACGGATTGATCAAGACAGAAAATCCTCAATACCTTCGCCAACAAGCGGCGCTCTCACCAGAAAGCGTAGAAACCATGGCGCTGGCGCTCAACACACTGAGTGAACGGCACAAAGAAGGCGTGGATATGGAATTTGTGGCGCAAGGCCATTCACATTATTTGGTTCAACAGCGTTCTCAAGATGCCCGCCATGCAGAAATCAAACCCGCCTACCTGAAAACAGCAAGCGTTGAAAAATACCAAGCGGAATTACACCGCGTTCAAGTGATCTCTCACAGCAATCTCGGGGTCAACATCATAAAACCCCAAGAGCGCATCAACGCCCATTCACTGGACGACGCGTTTTACAAAGACTATTTGGGTATGCAAAAAACAGCCAAGGAAACAGGCGTCGAAGCGCCAAAACTGAAAGCCGTTTTTGTGAAACCACCGGCGCACCCAAATGCACACGCTGCTTTAATGTTTCGTCAGCAAGGCATTGCCATCGTTCAGATTTCTGATGCAAAGACCTATGACACCATAGCCACCTCATCGCAATCGGTTCTGCTCGATGAACAACGCGGATTGTTAAACGTGGGTGTCTCGATACCGGAGCAGGACATCGACACGGGGTACTTCAGCTATCCCGCACCAGCGGTATATTCACTGCCTAATAAAAAGAGCACGCTTTCCGTTCCACAACACGACACACTCAAGAAACTGAGTAAACGCGCCATTGAGCTAAAAGACATGGCGCTAAAAAGCACAAACACGCTGACCAAAACGACGGATTGCCTCACTCAACTCAAAGCCGAAATCGTCAAGGACACGGACATCAATAAAGGAAAAACGGACGATCTACTTGCAACATTGATCTATTATTCTATGTATCTTAGACACAAGGCAAAGCAAAATTTAAATGACCCCTCACGCCTAATAACGCACAAATCCACCGATCAGCAGATGTTAACCCTTGCTCATGAGCTCAGCATTGACGCCGTCAGAATGTCGGAAGCCATTCAACATAATGCCCCAGTGATGCATAAACTGTTGTATCTCAATTGGATAGAGGCCGCACTCCAGCAACTGCCACAGGAAAACCCCGAAACAATCGCTGTCGCGTCTCTAAAATCAACACTCGGCGAACAAAAGACCAACCAAGCTTTCACAGAGTGGTTCAAGCGCCTCACCCCTTCACCCTCGCTGTCTCTCAATACCATCGAAATTCCTTTATTTGTGCTGCATCGCTTGTCTTATGCGATCCGCCAACCCGAGCTCCAAGCGCGTTGGTTAGCCAGCGCTCCCATTGGCGCAATACGTAAGCCACCTCAACAGCAACAAAACCAAGATCAACTATGAAACGATCACAAAACTAAAAAACATAAATGCCCAGCTGTACACATTACACCTTGCCTGGTCCCAATCCCAGAATTTTGAATCACGTCTCGACGAATTACAGAATATAAGAAATGAAATCAACGCCGCCATCGATAGCATGGACCCAAGCTGTCCATTCCACGCCTCCGCAATATCCTATGAAATTGGGGACATACTTGAACAAGTTGATTTAGCGCTGAAATCCATCTTTGCCAGTCAAGACTACGACTCGGATTTACGCACGAGACACTTCAGCGATTTATTAATACAATTTTACAACTTATCCGAACCCTTACTGAACAAATCTTATTTCAACACTGAACCCGATAATAAATATACCCAAAATTTAGATAAGTTTAAAAAAACTTTCAAATTAATCGTACAAGACCAAACAAAAACGCTCACCCCCACGGCCAGGTTCAATGTCTGCAACGCGATTATTGATAACGCCATCCCTGTCCCAGATGCGCCAAAATCGATCGGTGACGTGCACACACTCCTACACCAAAACGCTCGAATGGCTTTAGGTAAACTCATCTCGGACATGAACGGTCTCCGATGCCTCCCCAAAATAGCACAAAGCATACATAACGCGCTGAATCAAACACTGCCAGACAGAATTAATAAAATTCCAGAGTTTACAAAACATCTCTCGCAGCTTCCACTCACATCCATAACAGTACATAATGGATCCTACTGGCAATATACCATACCCTTACGGAGTCACGGCTTTCGCATCGGCCTGGCTCTGGATGAACATGAAAAAGAACTGACCGTATTCATCGCTATGGACGGTGCGAATGAAAACCATCGATACGACATTGCAGCTCAACAAATTGAAACCGCAAGAATAGAAAACTCACCCCTGAGCGTCAATCATTTCAAAAAAGGTAAAGCAGCCTGGCCAAACATCACCACAGCCGTAGAGACCGCTATTTCATGGCGAGAACCCGTCGACGCCAATCACCCCGAACACTGCGCCAACAGAATAACAGACATTATTCATCATACTGTGGATACAAGTTATGAGTTTTCAGTAGGCACTTTTTCTCCGTACTATGACAACATCGAACAAACAAATTCCGAACGAACGATTAGCCTATTTTCAGCCACCCCGCAGCTCCAAAATTTACTTGAATCGAGCAATGAGAAATCAAAAATTAAAAAACTGTCTCAATTCTTATACCCTCTTCTCGACGCTAATAAACTTAAAAAAATCACAGAAAGTCGCAGAAAAAAATCACGTGAATGCTCTCAAATTTTACATCTACCCGAAGCCAAAAAAA
>JARRRL010000247.1:0-5895 GCA_037380725.1 Gammaproteobacteria bacterium
CCGAAGAGACCCTCCAGACCCTGGGTTATGACCATTGGAATCTGGAAACGACCCAAGAAACCCAGCTGATGACCTTTTTATCCCGTCTGCACGAGACCGACGAGGCAAAAAATCAGAATACAAGACTCAATTTACAGCATCGTGTCCAGTCTTTTTTATTTCAGATGGACGAAAATAAAGAGGATTACCGGGCCCAGGCTTTGGATTGCGTTTCCCAGGCCATGACAAACTGTGATGATCGAGTGATCTTGGTCATGAACAACATTGAAAAGTTAACCCGTATCCGCGAGGCGAGTCGTTCAGCCAATCCGGAAGCTGCCTTACGTGCATTAGGCCGATCGCTGTTGGCATTAGAAGTCATTCACCGTCATGCGGCTGCAAAGTGTCAGCACTTAATCGATGTTTCTGATATCGATCCAGACCAGGTTGAAGAAGTTGAAGTATATCTGGCTTTGGAAATCAAGCTGGCAGCAGCTTTGAACCTGCCGGTCAGTACCCGGAGCATGTATTTTGAGAGTGTATCCCAATGGACGGATCAAGAAATTGAAGTGGCAAAACGGGCAGCGCTGACTGCAATCAATGATCCTCAAAAAGTTCAGGATTACTTAGAAAAATGGGAACCCTGGCAAAAATATCAACGTGATCAAGCAGTAAAAAACATATCCTGGGATCATCTGTCAAGGTCCGACAAAGCGTTTGAGCGGGACGATGCTTGCTTGATCTCGGGAACCAGTTTGGAAGCTTTGACGGATCCCGTTTGCGTTGGTAATACGCTATACAGCTTGGATTCGTTCCTGACCTGGTGGTGCGAACATGGCACGGACCCAGCAACCCGATCAAAAATAGATCTCGCTGAAATCCATGCGGTGCATTGAGCGCGGGTAAGAGAAGGGTAGAAGAAGCAATTGCAGCTTCAAATGCTGTCTTTGAGAATTTTCGGAATCAAAAAATACACGGCAGCAAGAGAGAATCTAATCGCACATTGCTCCACTCGATCAGTGAGTCCCTCAAATTGCGCCAGGCGATCTAGTAATTCCCTCCTGCCTTGATTCACCAGGTGAGGCAGGAGTATTTATCTCAGTTTTTATGGCTTTTCTGTATTGATAGGTGTACCTCGGAATAGCATTGGGCAAATTGCTGGCCAGTCCAGTTTCAGGATCCACTGTTTTGTGATTGTGAAATTGGTACCTCGGAATGGCATTTTTCGCAGCGCTGAGCTTCCCGGTATAAGGATCCACCAATTTGCGTTCATAAAAGATGAACCTCGGAATAGCATTTTTCTCACTGCTGGCCTTTCCTATATGAGGATCCACCAGCTTGCGGCTTTTAAAGGCGGCATACGAAATAGCATTTTCCGCTGCGCTGCGCTTTCCGGTATAAGGGTCCACCAATCTGCGGTCATAAAAGGAGTATCTCGGTATAGCATTTTCCGCAGTACTGCGCTTTCCGGTATAAGGATCCACCAACACGCGATTTCTAAGGGTGGAGCTCGGAGCAGTATTGGTAGCAACGCTGGATTGACCGGTTTTAGAATTAACCCATTTAAAATTTTTGCGGGGATCGTTTTGATGGGTTCCGGATTCTGGATTCAAGCGCTTATGCTGGTTTGAAGCGCTTGCCATAACGCCCGCCAGGGTTGAGCTTGAGGTCTCAGCAGAGCAAACCAAGCTGGCCGCTTGTTCTGGCTCGTGCACAGGGAGTATCTGGCTTAAATTGATCATTGAGTGTATCTGGGGTGCTTGAAGCGGTTCGTGCACCACCACTGGAACAGGGTTGTAGGCGCTGGCTTCCAAATTTGTATTAAGGTTCAGTGGCCTGGACTGTGCGTTTGATAGCGCCAACGACAGTCGAAGAGGGTCGTCGTGCTCTACAGTTGGAACAGCGCTGGAGACGTTGGCTTCCAAGCTCGGATTTGGAGGCGCTAACGACAGGTTAAGACAGCAGTCAGTAGTTATTGTATAAGGTGCGGATGATGAGCCATTACTATTGGATTGATTGAGAGATAACACTTGGACCCCTTAAGAAATCAGTAGTGCCAGCTCTATGTCTTGAGCTCTATGGCTTGAACTGGAAATACGGTTTTCACCGTTTAATGGGAAGACGTCGCTACAGCAAGTCGCTACAACAAGTCACTACAACAACAGTAAATTTATCTCATTTCATGCCTAGTCTTCTTTTTATGCACCGTATCCTACAGAAACAGAAAAACGTGTATCAAAATTCTAAAATCAAGGCAAACGGGATCAGCCTTGATGTAAGGTGATGATTTAGGGTGACAGCAAAATATGTGTTTAATATTTGATCGATGGTATGGGAATCAATTAGTCAGGATGCGTCTAGTAAGTTTTTTCCTGAAAATTAGGAAGGGAATTTGTAAATTGTGTGTCGGGGGTACTGGGGCAAGATTCCTGTCGCGCTTTCTTTGGTTCAAGGTATGACAGCTGATTAGGGTTAGGTTATTTTCATTCACAGCAAATGCTCATCAGTAAGTCGTAACCTAAGTTCCCAAGAAACCGTTAACGAAGGAGGTTGAGCAGTGTCCACCAAATCAGCCCTTAAGTTTCGACAAGCTTGCGTGAATCGAATCATAAAACGTACAATCCGACTGTATGATATGCTGTCGTCAAGATAAGTCTGCCTCCCTCGTCAGGTTGCCCGTTTTATGATTTAATGTGCGTTACAAAGGACGTTTTGGGGTGGTGGATTGAAACGTGTTCTAATCATTGGTGGGTATGGTAATTTTGGGAGCTTTATCTGCCGAAGCTTGGCAAAGCAAGAGAATATAAATCTTGTCATTGCTGGGCGCTCTTTGAGTATAGCTCAATCTCTTGCTGAAGAAATTGGTGCTGAAGCGGTCGCATTGGACATTCACAATGACCTTGAAGCGCGACTGCGGAATATTAAGCCTGACATCGTTATTCATACATCGGGGCCGTTTCAGTCACAGGGTTATGAGGTTGCTCAAGCATGCATTAGATGCGGTGCGCATTACATTGATTTAGCTGATGGACGGGAATTTGTTTCAGGGATTCATAGTCTTGATCAAAAGGCTAAGCAAGCTGGTGTTTTAGTCGTTAGTGGAGCTAGTTCTGTGCCTTGTCTGACTTCTGCTCTCATTGAGCATTACAAGGGTAAGTTTAAGGAGTTAGAAAGCCTTAATTACGGTATAACCACGGCACAAAAGACAACGCGCGGTCTTGCGACCACCGCTGCTATATTGAGTGATACAGGAAAACCCTTTAAAACCTTAATCGATGGAAAAAAACAACACGTTTTTGGATGGCAGGACTTACATGCAAGGAAATACGCAAGTCTAGGGTGGCGTTTGCTAGGGAATTGTAATGTTCCTGATTTAGAGCTATTTCCTCAAATGTATCCTGAACTTAAAACGATACGTTTTTACGCTGGTCTAGAACTTCCTGTTATTCATGTTACGCTCTGGGTTCTATCATGGCTCGTGCGTATTGGTTTAGTTAGAAGCTTGGAGTCATCAGCACCGCTATTACTGAGGTTGTCTTTTCTTTTTGATTGGTTTGGAAGTGCAAACAGTGGTTTTCATATGGATTTAACAGGCAAAGATGAGGATGGTGAGAATAAAACTGTACGGTTCGAATTAACGGCTCGAAGTGGTGATGGCCCTTTTATCCCCTGTATGCCAGCAATTTTATTGACTAAAAAATTGACAAATGGCGAAATCGAGGATAAAGGCGCAACACCGTGTATTGGAATTATTACCCAACAAGAGTATTTAAATGCTCTTAGAGAACTAGATATTAGCTGGGCAGAGAGTCAATTCTGAATGTCCACTTTTGGCCGACAGTAGAAATCGTTTCCCAAGTTAGGACAAACGGGACAGCTAGGGCAAACGGGGCGTGGATGATTCAGGGTATCAGAAAAAAATAAAATGGTGGAAAAAACAAAATGATGGATGTCCCGATTCTCTCGATTAGTACAAGCATAGCTATATGGGCGAAGTTAATATGGGTGGATATTTCTGCTCTGCGTCCAGCGACGAGACGAGTTGAGTGTGATCATGCCATTAAGGCCACGTATGCTTAAGATCGCTCATGCTTATGAGCACATATGCTGTTCGTTTGAATCCGGGGCGGTCAAAAAAATTCAAATGCATAGAGGATTTTCTAGAGTAATTATGAAATAATCTACTGTGCAAGAGAAACAGGAGCGGACAAACAAGACAATACTGCGAGGAACGCAGATATAAATATTGGGTTTGATAAAATAAAATTTAATTTTCATTCAATGGGGTACGTGCAGATGATCTCAGGAGTTGTCTCAAAAGTAGGTTCAAGTTCTTCTCGGTATTTGGGTTCTTGTGACGATCGATCCGCCTCGAGTAATCTTGCTCGAAGGTCGCTGGCTAACATGGGTGAGCTCGTGGAGCAGGGTATTTCTCCAAAAAATGGGAATACGCTAGACTGTAAGACACCTTTGACCCAAACCAGTTTATTACAAAAATTAGCAACGTGTGAGCTTGATATTGAGCACACCAATAAAGAAATTTCTCGAATATCTGGTTTGGTGAAATATGAACAAAGGGAAATGGGTCGAAGGCATCAAGGTATTCGGGAGAGTGAACAAGCCATAGACGAGTGCAAGCAGTCTTTGAAGGAAAAACCGCAGCAAACTGTGCTGTCAGAGCGGATAATGGAGTTGTCTGACCAGTTCACTGAACTTAAGGCAAGAAGATCGCACTCAGTGCTGAATAAAATTAACCCTAAACTGATCTATCAAAGCCAGCGTATCCACAAATCGCTGTCTCAACAGCGCGATGAGCAAATGCGTGCTCAGAAAATTGAAAGCACGATACGGCAGCGTATCTCTCGTCAAGAGCACAAAAAAGAAAGTAATGAGGAGAGAATTCAGGAATGTATCAGTAAATTGGAGCAATATAAAAGTAAAGTTAATGATATTGAGGCAGAAAGTCGATCGCTTCAGAGGGTGAAAAAGCAATTGCTCGCTGCCTTAGATCAATGCATCGCTAAAGGGACGGCGGTGCTTTTTTCGGCGGCGGATCAGCAATTGCTTTTTGTCCACGGGCAAAATAGCATGCTAACTGACTCCTTCCAACTCTCACTTCGCCGGAGTAATCAATATAGCAAAAACTCTATATTATCTGGCTTCAGCGGCGATGTTAGAGTTTTTGATACACAGCAGTGCGCAATTGACATTCCCGTTGATCTGGTGCGAGAAATCTATTCGTTAAAGCCTAATGTTGTTCTGAAAGAACGTAATGGCGCGATCAGCGACAGTTGGGAATCCTATGCTGACCAGCATAAAGCTGAACTTGAAGCGGAAACGGTTCGGGGGAAGCGGGCGCAAACCTCGATGACGACTTCCAGTAGTTTTACTACGAGCCATAGTTTTGGTTGGACGGTGTCGCCTCCCTCTATTTCTTTTTAGCTAAATGGGATAGCCAGTGCGCCAAGCGGGACATGCATGATTTAGGATGCCTGCATCAATTAAAACGATACAAGAGAAAGTCAAGGCCAGGTATGGCGACGACTTTTCCGTTGTGGCGATCATTGATACGGTCAGTCGGGACAATTCACCTCAAAAACATTCGCATTCGAACACGTCTGTTCGGATCCCGAGTCAGTCTCTCCTGTGCCGCCTCAGAGCTCAAGCTATGCTTGCCCGCCAAGGCCCTTCGAACATTCGCATCGTTACTATGTGCAAAAAATTCTTGCAGAGCTGGTGATATATTTTCATCTGAGCGCATATCACGTGAAACTTGCCGCAGCGTCAGTACTGAATGAGCACTAGCTACAGCGGCTATCTCACGCCAACTGTCCGGGGGAAACTCTACAGGGCGAGAAGCTTGTGGGGGGATAGTGTGATTGGCGACAGGTGCGCTTACAAATTTTTGATTTACTG
>JARRRL010000248.1:0-3683 GCA_037380725.1 Gammaproteobacteria bacterium
CGATGGTAGTGTGGGGTCTCCCCATGTGAGAGTAGGACATCGTCAGGCTTTAAACTAGAGGGCCCCGCCTGCATCTGCAGGCGGGGCTTTTTAGTTTGTCTTTATCAGTTTGTCTTTATTATTATCTGTATATTTCTGTTCATCTTTTATCCTTTATGCTCATTAAATCTAAAATCCTGGGATGCGGGATCGGGCTGGTGTACACTGGAGCACTTCGTACAGCAAGAAGTATGCACATAACCAATTTTTTTGTGGATCCCGTTTGACTTAAGTCAGGTGATGGCAATACATGAACGTGAGTCGATATTGGAGCGAAGCCACTCAGCTTCTTTCACCCTATGTTCCTGGCGAGCAACCCAAGAAAGGGACAGACGTCCTGAAGCTCAATACCAATGAACATCCCTATGGTCCTTCACCGCGTGTCTTAGAGGCGATTGCTCAGGCAACCAATAACAGCTTGCGTTTGTATCCTGACCCCGATTCTCAGACTTTGCGAAAGATTTTGGCTGAGTATGTCGATGTTGTTGGCGTAACAGAAAATGAAATTTTTGTCGGAAATGGATCGGATGAAGTGCTTGCACACATATTTTGCGCACTTCTTAAGCACGAAAAGCCAATTTTGTTTCCAGATATTACATACAGTTTTTATCCCGTTTATTGTGGACTGTATGGTGTGGACTATCAGACCATTCCACTGGATGCGGAGTTTGGCCTGAAGGTGTCAGATTATAATCTCCCAAATGGTGGGATTATCTTTGCCAACCCCAATGCGCCAACGGGCAAAGCGCTTCCGCTTGCTGATATCACGTGTTTGTTGCGGAACAATCCAGACAGTGTAGTGGTGATTGATGAGGCGTATGTGGACTTTGGTGCGGAGTCGGCAACGAAATTGGTGGCAAAATACCCACAATTGTTGGTGGTGCAAACCTTGTCAAAATCACGCGCTTTAGCGGGGATGCGCATTGGTTTTGCGATTGGGGATCGTGGCTTGATTGAAGGTTTGAATCGGGTTAAAAATTCTTTTAATTCTTACCCCTTGGACCGCTTAGCTCAGGCAGCTGCTCAGGCGGCAATTGAAGATAATGCGTATTTTGAAGCCATGCGGCATTGTGTGATGGACGCGCGTCAATGGTTGACGGAAGCCTTAGCTGAACGCGATTTTGAAACGCTTCCGTCTGCAGCAAATTTCATTCTAACGGCACATCGTGCCGTACCTGGAAAACAGTTATTCAATGCACTTCGCAGCCGAAATATTCTTGTGCGCTACTTTAACGCGCCTCGCTTGGAAAAGCATGTGCGCATTACGATTGGATCCCAAGCGCAATGTGAAACATTGGTGCGTGCACTGGACGACATCTTACAGGACGCCTGATAGCAGGGAAATATGGATCATCTTTTGCTTGACGAATGCATTGTGGTTGCTGTGGCCGGCGTTGCCTTACTGGCATTGCTTTCTCAATGGGTAGCGTGGCGTGTCAAGCTCCCAGCGATTTTATTTTTACTCGCCTCCGGTATTTTGGTTGGTCCCTTGTTGGGTTGGTTGGAACCCAATGCACTGTTTGGTGACTTGCTGTTACCCTTTGTTTCCGTGAGCGTTGCAATTATTTTATTTGAAGGCGCCTTGACCCTTAATTTTAGCCAGGTCCGAGGCACGGTTCGTGTGGTGCAATTGTTGGTTACGGTGGGGGCGGCGATAACCTGGGGTGTGATTGCTATTGCTACGCACGTTTTGCTGGGCTTCAGTTGGCCTTTGTCTTTGTTATTTGGCGCCATTACGGTTGTAACGGGACCAACGGTCATTGTGCCTTTGCTGCAAGCGGTGCGTCCTACGGCTGGTGTGGCAAACATCTTGCGTTGGGAAGGTATCATTATTGATCCCATTGGTGCTTTGTTAGCCGTTGTGGTGTTTGAATTTATTGTATCTCAAAGTCAACAATTGGCTTTGGGCGCCAGTTTGTTACTGTTTTTACGTGTGGTTGCCGTCGGCTTGACCATAGGTTATGTCGCAGGACGTGCGGTGGGCGCCATTTTGTATCGACGCTGGTTACCGGAATTTCTCCACAATTTAATGGCTTTATCTACCGTATTGTTTGTCTTTTCTATTTCGAATGTGTTGGCGCCGGAGGCGGGTTTGCTGGCGGTGACGGTGATGGGTATGGTAATGGCTAATTTGCCAAACATACGCATCAGCGAGATTATGAATTTTAAAGAAAACCTGACCATCGTTTTGATATCGGGTCTGTTTATTGTCTTGGCGGCGCGTTTGAATTTAGAAGAATTGCTTGATTTGGGGTTTGTGTCACTGGGGTTAGTGTTGGTGATTCAATTAGTGGCGCGGCCATTGGCAGTGATGGTGTCGACGCTTGGCTCTTCGCTCAGTTGGCGGGAGCGAGCCCTGCTAGCGTGGATAGCGCCTCGAGGTATTGTGGCCGCAGCGATTGCCGCCTTGTTCGCGTTTCGTTTAGCGGAGGCAGGATTACCCAATGCGGAAGAGCTGGTGCCTCTGACTTTTATGGTTATTATATGTACCGTCGTCTTTCAAAGTGGCACGGCTCGTTTTCTCGCTACGCTTTTGCGTGTAGCCGAACCCGCCCCACGCGGGTTTTTAATTATTGGCGCGAATCTTGTAGCGCGTGCAGTGGGAAAAGTGCTGAATGATCTGGGTTTCCAAGTGACACTCACGGATTCGTCGTGGGAAAACATCAGTGCCGCTCGGATGGATGGATTAAATACGTTTTTTGGTAACCCGATTTCAGCCTACGCGGATCGTAATCTCTATTTGGTGGGCTTGGGCAATGTGTTGGCCTTGAGCCCTCAACGAGAATTGAATGTGGCGTCCAGTATGCGCTTTCGTCATGAGTTTGGTCGCGAGCACGTTTTTGTGTTGTTAGCGAGAACGGACGAGAAGGTTTCAGAGAAGCATCAGGTTGCCGAAGAACATCAAGGACAAGTGTTGTTTTCACGTCAGATGACGTATGCCAAATTGGCCAGTATGTTGAGTCGAGGGGTGGAATTAAAGAAAACGAAACTGACCGATAATTTCACCTATGACGATTATTTACAGCAAGATAAGAATGGTGTACCGATGTTTGCGGTGACACCGAAAGGGCAAATTGTTGTGCGTGTCGTTGATCGACCGTTCAAACCCGAGGCAGGCTGGATTGTGGTGGGTGTGTCGGATCGGCAATCGGTTGTCGAAAAAGCAGCAGAAAAGAACCAGGAAAAACGCATTGAAAAAGCAGAAAAGGCAGAAAAAGCGGAGAAACGAGAAAAAAAGGAATAAACCTGTAACGTGTTGCGTATCCGAATCTTCACGTGAATCCGTGGCGGATGAAACCGTATTTTTTGTGCCTTCCACTGTCTGGTCAACGCGCATGACGCCGCCCCAGTGGGTGCTTGACTTTTTATCGGCTCCTCGATGTTCTGGTGCGTGTAATTGGTTCAATTCAACGGGACTTTCGCAGCGCGAGCGAATGGCCTTGGTGGTTGAGTTGTCTCGCTTGAATGTGGCGCACCAGACCGGTGGGCCTTTTGCGGCTGCGGTGTTTAATGAAGCATCTGGCGCCTTGATTTCAGTCGGTTTGAATCGTGTAGAGTTTTCTGCTGATCCCACGAATCATGCGGAGGTGATGGCCATCCGTTTAGCGGCTGCGCGGTTTGCGCGTTTCAATTTGTCTCATATC